>DASUGV010000534.1:0-8268 GCA_036273835.1 Rhodocyclaceae bacterium | reverse complement strand
GGACCCGTGCCGACCGCGACAACATTGCGCTAGATGCCGGTTACAAGGTGCGAAGGGCCCGACGAGTGTGGTAGCCGCCCATTGGTACAACCTCACGCCGGATGATTCTTATATTCGTCCAATCCAAGTCTGCGCTCCAGCCGCGCGCTATACCGAGACATACTGAAGCAAAACAACCAGTAGATCAGCGCGACGAACAGATAGGCTTCAAGGAAAAAAGGCCGCCACGTTACGTCGCCCCCAAGCGCGAGCGAGAGTGCGCCGGTGAGTTCGTAGAGACTGACGATGGTGACGAGCGAAGAATCCTTGAATGTGCCGATGAAGCTATTGACGATCGAAGGCAGTACGGCACGCAGCGCTTGCGGCAACAAAATGAGCCGATGCGTTTTCCAGTAACCGAGGCCGAGCGCTTGCGCCGCTTCGAGCTGTCCCTTTGGCACGGCCTGCAAACCGCCGCGTATCGTTTCGGCGAGATAGGCGCCTGCGAACAAACCAATGCCGATCAGCACGCGCAATAGCACATCGAACGCCACGCCTTGCGGCACGAGCAAGGGAAACATGAAAGATGCCATGAACAAAACGGAAATCAACGGCACACCGCGCACTAGCTCGATATACAGAATGCATAATGTCCGCAGCACCGGCAATGCGGAGCGGCGGCCAAGCGCCAAGAATATCGCCAAAGGAAATGCCAATATCATGACGCCGACCGAGAGCAATATCGTCAGCGGCAAGCCGCCCCACAAGGATGTGGCCACCCTATCCAGACCGAACACACCGCCGCGCATCAGCACAACGAATGCCGTGCAGCCAATCAACCATGTCGGCAATAAATATCCGCGCCATCGCGCGCGCCACATGCTTGCGCCCATCATTCCAACGAAAAGTAGCAGCGCGGCGAGTGGACGCCATTGTTGTTCGAACGGATAGCGACCGAACAGGATGATGCGATATTTCTCTGCGACGACGCCCCAGCAAGCGCCATGTTGGTTCGCGTGGCACGTGCCGACATTGGGCTGGAATACCGCTGAGTACACCGCCCAGTCGACGATGCGCGGCACGAGCCATGCCGCGAGCGCAAGCAGTACTAAAGTGGCAATGCCATTGGGTATGTCGGCGAACAGATTGTTGCGCACCCATGCCCAACGGCGAGTGACTGGGCGTGGCGCGGTCACTGGTGTCCCCGCAGCACGACGCGCAAGTTCAAACGGCTCATCCATAGCGCCGTCAGCAATGACAACGTCAGATACACTGCCATGATGAGCGCGATGCATTCGAACGCGCGACCGGTCTGATTGAGCGATGTGTTGGCGATCGATACGAGATCGGGATATCCGACCGCCACCGCCAACGAAGAATTTTTCGTTAGATTTAGATATTGATTTGTCATGGATGGAACGATCGCCCGCAATGCCAGCGGCAGTATCACATGCCGCAGACTTTGCGCGCGAGTCAGGCCCAGCGCGCTCGCGGCTTCAATCTGCCCGCGCGGCACTGACTGAATGCCTGCGCGTATCACTTCGGCGACGAAGGCTGCGGTGTAAGTGGTCAGCGCGAGCAATACAGCGAGAAACTCGGGTGTGACCGCCGCGCCGCCCGAGACATTGAATGAACTTTGCACAGGCACATCGAAGCTGATCGATCCACCGCCAAAAAAAAATACAATTAGCATACACATCAACGACAAGCCAGCAGCGAGCCACCAATGTACGTTTGACCAGCCCGTCTTGCGGAACGACGTTCGCGTATGAAAGACATAGAGCCCCATCAGCGCGAAACCCGCCAGCAGCCCTATCAGCGTGGCTTTGGTTCCCACCGGCCAGACCAGCAGCGGAAAAGACAGGCCGCTCTTGCTCAGGAAGAAACCAGGCGCAAGCATTAACGCGGTGTCGGATGCCGGCAGCATATCGCTGAGAATGAAATACCACATCAGCAACTGCAACAGCAGTGGCACATTGCGCAGCGTTTCGACGTAACCCGTTGCCAGCATGCGCAAAAGGAAGTTGCGCGACAGGCGCGCGATGCCGATCAAGGTGCCGAGCACCGTCGTAAAGACGATGCCGAGCGCCGCCACGCGGAGCGTATTGATCAGTCCGACGAGAAAAGCGCGCCAAAATGCTTGCCCCGAGTCGTAATCGATCAAGCTCTCGCTGATCTCGAAACCAGCCGGATCGCGTAGAAAGTCGAAACCCGCGTGCATGCCGCGCGCGCGCATGTTCGCCAGTGTGTTGCCGAACAGCCACCATAGCGCGAGACCGACAAGCGCAAGGACACCCAGTTGCAGCAGCAGCGCACGCCACGAGTGAGGATGCTTTCCGTAGACGGAAGGTGTGCTCATGAGTTGAAGTATGCCGCATGCAGACCGGGTGGGATCACCGGTGTCACGATTTGCACCGCGCTGCTACACCGCGTCCACATCACGAAACTGTACGAATCCACCCCTCGATACACCCGCTGTGCGGGCACTCGGGGCGAACGGCAGAATTTTGTACGCTGACTCACTCAAGCCGTTCGTGCCGAGTGACGCGCAGCGTCGTATCGAGGCAAGCGCATGAGTCGCGGACTTGGCCCGCTCCTAGGTGTATGTCAACGCACCGGCGGCGCGTATAAAATACCGCCCTTGCTCCAAAGATTATTCAACCCGCGTGGCAACTTGAGGACGGACTTTGGACCGACATTACGCTCGAATATTTCGCCGTAGTTGCCCACTGCCTTGATCGCACGATAAGCCCAGTCTTTGTCCAGCCCGAGCAACTTGCCCATGTCATCCGAAGTGCCGAGAATGCGTTGCACGTTGGGGTCTGTGCTGTGAGCTTTGAGCTCGTCCACGTTGGCTTGCGTGATGCCGTTCTCTTCCGCTTCGATCAAGGCGAAGATTGTCCATTTCACGATGGTGAACCACTCGTCATCGCCGCGGCGCACAGCGGGGCCGAGCGGCTCCTTGGAAATCACTTGCGGCAAAATGACATAGTCATCGGGGTTCTTTGCTTCCGTATTGCGCAGGCTTGCCAAGCCCGAAAGATCGGTGGAGAACGCCTGACAGCGGCCCGAGAAAAAAGCTTTGAAAGCGGCCTCGAAACCTTCGAACACGACAGGCTTTGCCTTGAGCCCCAGCGATTTAAAATAATCGGAGATGTTCTTTTCGTTGGTGGTGCCGGACTGCACGCAAATTTCCGCGTTCTTCAATTGCTTCGGATTCGTGATCTTGAGTTTCTTCGGCACCAGAAAACCTTGGCCATCGTAATAGGTGATGGCCGTGAATTCCAAACCCAGCGACGCATCGCGCGTCAAGGTCCATGTCGTGTTACGCGCCAGCACATCCACTTCGCCAGCTTGAATGGCTGTGAAGCGCTGTTGTGAATTCAGCGGCACGAAGCTCACCTTCTTTGCATCGCCGAGCACCGCCGCGGCGAGTGCGCGGCACGTGTCAACATCCAGACCCGACCAGTTGCCTTGACTATCGGGTAACGAGAAACCGGCCAAACCTGTCGTCACGCCGCACTTGATAGAGCCGCGCTGCACGATCGCATCGAGCGTCTTGCCCGCGTGCGCGGGCGCATTCAGTCCGATTGCGAATAACGCGAAGAGTGTCGCGTGATATCTGAGTTTCATGATGACACTGATTTTCATGGCGGAATCCTTGCTGAAGAAAAATGCGGAGAATGCGAATAGCTTAGCAGGCAAGCAGGGCTTAAGAAACGAAGCCGAACGGATTTACCAACGAATGAGTAGCGCCAATCAGGACCATATCTCGGCAGCCTTCGCTATTTATGACATTGACCTAAACGCCTCGTCTGCCTTGACGTATTTCCTCGATGCCTGCGGTGATCAAACGATAGGCGATGCTGACCGGCGATGGTAGCTCCGGCAGCTCATCGAGCGAAAACCAGCGCGCATCTTCGAGTTCGCTGGCCTGCGGCACGATATCTCCGCTGAGATAATCGGCGTGGAATGCCAGCATCAAAGAATGCGGAAACGGCCACGATTGACTGCCGAACCATCGCAGGTTCGTCACGCGAAGGCTGACCTCTTCCTGCACCTCGCGATGTACGCAAGCTTCGACGCTTTCGCCCGCCTCGACGAAGCCCGCCAGAGCGCTGTAGAAGCCAGGACGAAAATGCGGCGGCCGGGCCAGCAGTAATTCTCTGTCGCGACGAATCAACACCATGATGGCCGGCGAGAGGCGCGGGTATGCGCGTAGTTTGCATGCGGGACATTCCTTCGCCGGTTCGCCTTCCAGTGTCTGTGTCGCCGTGCCGCATGCGCCGCAATAACGCGATTGCAGATCCCATGTGACCAATTGCTTCGCGCGCACGGCGATGTGGAACAAATCGGCTGGCAATATGCCATGCGCATTGCGCAAGCTGATTGCATGCAGGCCGACAGCCAGCGGCGTGTCCTTGGGCCACCACAGTGCGCGGCATGCGATATCCGCGAGCGTGCCGATGATGAAATCCGTCTGCGTGGCAGGGAGGCCGCTTATGTCTGCGGCATCTGCTAGGACATCGTCATCGTGCAGTAGCAGATCATCGCCCACGAACGCAAAGTGAAACAGAGTCTCTCGTTGCGTTTTTGTCGTAAAAAATTGAGGTAAGAAATCGCTTGACCACATAGCGCTCGACCACTTGGCAATAATTCGCTGAAAATATCGACAGACCTTAACGCAGATGTCTGGGAAGCGGAAGCTGTCTGTCCCAAATTTGATGTGCGGCCAAGCCAGCAATAAAGCAAAATTGGAAGCTCTGGAGAGGAAGTGCATGCAAACAATTGCCCGGTGGGCCAAAAATCGGATCGGTGGACGTTTTCATTATGCCTGGGTGGCCGTCACCATCACGTTTCTTGTGATGCTGATCACAGCCGGTACGCGCGCTACGCCCAGCGTGATGATGGTGCCGCTGGAACAAGCCTTTGGTTGGGACCGCGCGACGATCTCGCTCGCGCTGTCCATCAACCTCGCACTGTTTGGTTTGATGGGACCCTTTGCGGCGGCGGCTATGGAACGCTTTGGTTTGCGCGCAACGGTGGTCGCGGCATTGGCGGTGCTTGCTGTCGCAGTAGGTCTATCCAGTTTCATGCGACAAACCTGGCAGATGTGGTTGTCATGGGGCGTCGTGGTCGGCGTGGCAACGGGCGCTACGTCGATGACCTTGGGTGCGACGGTGGTGAGCCGCTGGTTCAAGGAACGGCGCGGCTTGGCGATGGGCATTCTCACTGCGAGCACGGCGACAGGGCAATTGCTATTCCTGCCTGCCATGGCCGCCCTCGTCGAGCGCTACGGTTGGCAAGCTTTGGTATGGGCTGTCGCCGGTGGCATCGCCGTTGTGTTGCCATTGGCATTTTTTCTGCTGCCCGAGCGGCCAGCCGCTCTCGGCGTGCCGCTCTACGGTGAACCGGCAGATGCGCCGCACGCTCAAGCGGACGCGCGCAAAAATCCCATTCATATCGCTTTCGGTGCCTTGGGGCGCGCGGTGAAGGAGCACGATTTCTGGCTGCTGTTTTTCAGCTTCTTTATTTGCGGCGCCAGCACGAACGGCTACATCGGTTCCCATTTCATTGCGATGTGCAGCGACCACGGACTGAGCGAAGTGCAGGGCGCAAGTATTCTCGCCGCGATGGGCGCGCTCGATCTGGTCGGCACGACGCTGTCGGGTTGGCTGTCCGATCGTTTCAATAATCGTGTGCTGTTGTTTTGGTACTACGGACTGCGCGGGCTTGCATTGATCTATCTGCCGACGGCTTTCGGCCTTAGCTATTTCGGTTTGCCGGTGTTCGCGCTGTTTTACGGATTGGACTGGGTCGCCACTGTGCCGCCGACGGTACGATTAACCAATGACGTATTCGGCAGCCGCGATGCACCTATCATATTCGGTTGGGTCGTTGCGGGGCACCAACTCGGCGCCGCGTTCGCAGCCTTGCTGGCCGGCGTACTGCGCAACAGCCTGGGCACTTACACCGTGGCAACGATGATTTCAGGTGGTCTGTGTTTGGTTGCGGCGGTTATGGTATTACGTATCTATCGTCGGCCAATGACGTTGGCATCGGCATAGATCTCAGTCGTCATGCCCGCTTTCGCGGGGATGACGAATGAATATTGCAGTCCCAATTATTTCGGCTGCGGCGTCATGCGCAAATAAGGTTTCACTGTGCGATAACCTTGAGGAAAGCGCCGTTTGATTTCTTCCGGGTCCTGCAGTGACGGAACAATGACGACGTCATCTCCTTGCTTCCAATTCCCCGGCGTGGCGACAGAATGTTTGTCGGTAAGCTGCAGCGAATCGATGACGCGCAAAACCTCGTCGAAATTGCGGCCGGTGCTTGCAGGATAGGTGATGATCAGGCGAATCTTTTTCCGCGGGTCGATGATGAACAACGAACGCACGGTGAGCGTCGCATTCGCCGCCGGGTGAATCATGTCATAGAGCTCCGAGACACGACGATCCGCATCCGCGATGATGGGAAAATTGACGCGGCAATTTTGCGTTTCGTTGATGTCTTCGATCCACTTCTTGTGCGATTCGACCGGGTCGACCGACAGCGCGATGGCTTTGACGTCGCGCTTGGCAAACTCTTCTTTGAGCTTGGCGGTGAGGCCCAGCTCGGTCGTGCAGACGGGTGTGAAATCGGCGGGATGCGAGAACAGCACGCCCCAGCTTTCGCCCAACCACTTGTGGAAGCTGATGGGGCCTTCGGAAGATTGCTGTTCGAAGTCGGGTGCGGTATCGCCAAGTCTCAGACTCATGATGTATCTCCTAAATAATTGGTCCAGTTGAATGCCGCGCGCTTATTGCGACCCGGCTCCTTGCGGCGCACTGCAACGTCGCTGGCGAGCCTGGTGTCGAGTGTACCAAGCGGCAGGCCGGATTGCGTGCAGCGTAAATTTTCAAAGGTGGCCATGCCCACTGCACGGGCCGAAGCCCGAGTTTGCATTGATATACCCTGCCGCTCCAAGATTGACGAAATGACTGCACCAAAGTATGTCTCATTCCAATTGCCTTGTTCGACACTAACGCAAACTTCATTCCTGGCCGCAAGCTGTTGCTCGAACCAACTTTGCCAATGTTCGGGCCCGCTGCCTTGCAAGTCCGGAACTATGAGCGTAGCCATTGGAACGATTCCGCAGTTGCGCTATTTATTGAGTCTAGGACGTTATCAGATCGTTGCAATGGAGACTTCGGACGGCTTCACAAATGCTACGACTTCAGTACCGATTTTAAGTTTCCGATTTAAGTTCAATTCGTCTGCCCAACGCGTGGCGATGATGGAGGTAACAATGCCGAAAGGCGTATCTGCGTCGACTTCGCCGACAACCTCGCCACGCGCACGGTCTCCTGACCTTGCCGCGGAATTGATCACGCACGTTGATATACATCAATGCCAATGACATTTCCAATCGGTGTTGAAATTTTAGCTAATGGATAAATGTCATTTATGTCAATCACATTTTCATGTCCATGTGCTCGTCGGCTGCGGGTGTTCCGTTTGAAGTAATCGCTTCCACGTTTACATCCACCGTAACTTCGCCCGCTTTCTCGAACTTCAGCTTGAGGGGAAAAGTGCTGCCTTCCTTGAGTGGAGCCTTGAGCTTGATTAGCATGATATGAAAGCTATCAGGACCGAGTTCGACGGATTTGCCTGCGGGAATCTCAAGCGCCCCCATTTTCTGCATCGACATGACATTGCCATGCATCGTCATGCTGTGCAGTTCGGTGGCGTCGGCGACGTTGGAGCTGACGGACATCAGCTTGTCGGCGCCGCCGCCATTGTCGATGGTGAGAAATGCACCGCCCGTGCTTTGCGCCGGCACCGTGGCGCGTGCCCACGGGTGTTCGATCCTGATTTTTCCCGCCACAAAGGCACGCGTTACCTCTAGCACCGGTGCGGGCGTCTTCGGCGCCGCCGCGTCTGCGGCCGCGATCTCGGCCCAGTCGCTTTGACCTTTCTCACATATTTGAAGAACGCGGAAATACAGTTTCCCGGTCGTTTCCGGCAGCGTCATTTGCGCTATGAATTCGTCATGCTGCGTACTGGGTAGCGAGCCGCCGCTCCAACCGATTTGCGTCGTGCGCGTTGCGTTGCCTCGCTTCTCCGTTTTCGTATCAAGCGTCCAGCCCCGCTTGGGTGTCGCAATGGCGTCGTCGATGCTTGCGGGGAGAAATACGGTGATGGCTTTGGTGGCGCTGCCATCGCAACCGTGCGGCACACGGAAGACGGCGCTGTAATGGCTGCCGGCTTGGGCGCTCTTCTGTGCCAATGTGACGTGGGCCAATG
>DASUGV010000533.1:0-5428 GCA_036273835.1 Rhodocyclaceae bacterium | reverse complement strand
TGAGAGAAAGCTCGATCTCTTTGAGCACTGCGGCCGACAAACCTTTTCCGGCGATACTGACTACGGGATGAAGCGCGTGAGCGCGCGCCCGAAGTTCGCGGCGCTGAGTAGGACTGAGTTCAAGCATGTTAGTGGTATATATCCTGTAAAAAGACGTCGAATGCGATGAAGCGTAGCAAGACCAGCAAAGCCTGGATTATGGAGCATATCAACGATCCCTTCGTGCAGCGCGCGCAGGTCGAGGGTTTGCGCTCGCGGGCGGCTTACAAGCTCATGGAAATCGACGAAAGGGATCGGTTGCTCAAACCGGGCATGACCGTGGCGGAACTTGGCGCTGCGCCGGGATCGTGGTCCCAGGTGGTCAGCCGCAAAATTCAGCCTGGCGGCAAGCTGCTGGCGCTGGATATACTGGAAATGGAACCTATCAAGGGCGTAGAGTTCCTGCAAGGCGATTTCACGGATGAGGCGGTTCTGGCCCAATTCGTCGCCCGTCTGGCGGGGCGTCGGCTTGATCTTGTATTGTCTGACATTGCCCCCAACATATCCGGTATCGCTTCGAGCGATCAGGGAAGAATGATGACGCTGGCTGAAATGGCGCTTGAATTTGCCGAGCAACACCTGCGTACGGGTGGCAGCATGCTGATCAAGATATTCCAGGGTACGGGCTCGCCGGCGTTCCGTGTGGCCATGCAGCGTTTGTTCCGGAGCGTGCAGACCCGCAAACCTCAGGCCTCGCGCGATCGCAGTTCGGAAATTTACCTATTGGGTCTGGATCGCCTTGCTTCGTAATAATGTTTAACCGGATTCATTGATAGCCGAGAACGAACCGGCATAGAATCACCAAGATATTCAATTTGAAATTACGAATTTGTAGGACACGCAATATCCGTTTGTCATTTTGGACAAGCACTCAGGAGTCGCTTTGAACAATATCTTCAAGAATCTCGCAATCTGGCTGGTCATCGGCGTCGTACTGATGACGGTGTTCAATCAGTTCAATAGAAACAGCAATGCCAATGTGCGCACAATAGCGTACTCGGAATTCCTGACCGAGATTGCAGCGGGGCATTTGCGCGAAGTCGTTATTCAAGACGACGCGCGAGCACCTGAAATTCAGGGCGAAACCGATGACGGTACGCGCATTCGCACGATCGGTACCGGACTCGACCGTGGTCTGGTGGGCGATCTGGTCAAATACAACGTCAAGTTTGAAGTCAAACCCCACGAAGATACGCCGCTGCTGCTGAGCCTTTTAGTCAATTGGTTCCCAATGTTGCTGCTCATCGGTGTGTGGATATTCTTCATGCGCCAGATGCAAGGTGGTGGCCGTGGAGGCGCATTCTCGTTTGGCAAGAGCAAGGCGCGTATGCTGGATGAATCCGCCAACTCGATTACATTTGTCGATGTGGCCGGTTGCGACGAAGCCAAGGAAGAAGTGTTTGAGCTGGTCGAATTCCTGCGCGATCCAACCAAATTCCAGAAACTCGGTGGGCGTATTCCAAAGGGTGTGCTGATGGTTGGTTCGCCGGGTACTGGCAAGACGCTACTTGCCAAGGCGATTGCCGGCGAGGCGAAGGTACCGTTCTTCAGCATCTCGGGTTCGGACTTTGTCGAAATGTTCGTCGGTGTCGGTGCGGCGCGTGTCCGTGATATGTTCGAAAATGCGAAGAAACATGCACCTTGCATCGTTTTCATCGACGAGATCGACGCTGTAGGCCGTCAGCGCGGCGCAGGTCTTGGTGGTGGCAATGACGAACGCGAACAAACCCTCAATCAGTTGCTCGTTGAGATGGATGGCTTCGAGGGCGCGGTGGGTGTCATCGTGATTGCAGCCACCAACCGTCCCGATGTGCTGGATCCCGCGCTGTTGCGTCCGGGCCGCTTCGATCGCCAGGTTGTCGTGCCACTACCGGACATCCGTGGTCGCGAACAAATATTGAAAGTGCATATGCGCAAGGTGCCCATCGCGCCTGACGTCGATGCGGCAATACTGGCGCGCGGCACGCCCGGCATGGCGGGCGCAGATCTTGCCAATCTGGTGAATGAAGCCGCGTTGTTCGCGGCGCGCTTGAATAAGCGTTTGGTCGACATGGAAGATTTCGAGAAGGCCAAAGATAAAATATTCATGGGCCCGGAGCGCCGTTCGATGGTCATGACAGAGGACGAAAAACGGGCGACGGCTTATCACGAATCGGGTCATGCCGTCGTTGCCAAGTTCCTGCCAGGCACCGACCCTGTACACAAAGTCACCATCGTGCCGCGCGGCAGAGCACTTGGTGTGACTTGGCAGCTTCCCGAGCGTGATCGCATCAGTTTATACAAGGATCAGATGCTCAATGAAATTGCCATTCTATTTGGCGGTCGTGTGGCGGAAGATTTATTCGTACACCGCATTTCCACCGGCGCTAGTAACGATTTCGAACGGGCCACCCGCACCGCGCGCGACATGGTTACGCGTTATGGCATGTCCGAGAAAATGGGGCCGATGGTGTATGGCGACAATGAAGGCGAAGTATTCCTTGGCCGCTCCATTACCACGCACAAGAACGTTTCAGAATCGACCATGCAGCAGGTCGATGAACAGATCCGTCTCATCATCGATACGCAATATGCGCTTGCGGTACGCATTCTCGAAGAGAATCGCGATAAGGTCGAAGCCATGACGGCGGCATTGATGGAGTGGGAGACGCTGGATGCCGATCAATTGACCGACATCATGGAAGGGCGTCCGCCACGTCCTCCCAAGCCGACTACTGCGGTACCGTCATCTCGCCAGGACGATTCGCCGGGCGCCGCGCCCAACGCGCCGGCACCCGCAGCGTAACTAGCGTTGTGACATCTCAAGGCCGACGCATGCTCGTCGGCCTTTTTCATTTAAAGGGCCGTGCACGAATATGCCAAAGGCATTACATTGTGGCCGCTACGAACTGATACTGGATCGTCCGCTGATGATGGCGATCATCAACCTGACGCCGGATTCCTTTTCGGGCGATGGTGTAGATGTATCGCGTGACAAGGCATTCATGCTCGCCGAGCGAGCGTTGGCGGCCGGCGCTGCAATTCTCGATATCGGCGGCGAATCTTCGCGGCCCGGCGCGCAAGCAGTCTCTGTACAAGAGGAGCTCGATCGTGTTCTGCCGGTCGTTGAAGCATTAGTACCGCTCGGTGCGCCGATCTCTGTCGATACCGTCAAGCCCGAAGTGATGCGCGAAGCTATTCGAGCTGGCGCAAGCATGATCAACGACATTAACGCGCTGCGCGCGCCAGGCGCCATCGAAGCCGTCGCCGATACGGACGTGGGGGTATGTTTGATGCACATGCAGGGCGAGCCGCGTACCATGCAGGCCGCGCCGCACTATCAGGATGTGGTGGCCGAAGTCACAGCATTTTTGAACGAACGTGCTGGCATATTGCACGCGGCAGACATTGAACAAAAGCGTATCGTTATTGATCCGGGATTTGGTTTCGGCAAAACGCTCGAACACAACGCCGCGTTGTTCCGCGCACTGCCGGATATAGTCGCTTTGGGTTATCCAGTATTGGTAGGGGTATCGCGCAAATCAATGCTGGGTCAGATTACGGGTCAACCGGTCGGCGAGCGTCTAAGCGCGAGTGTTGCCGCGGCGGTGATGGCAGCTCAACATGGCGCTGCCATTGTTCGCGTGCATGATGTAGCGGAAACGCGAGACGCGCTGCTGACGTTGGCTGCTCTACGGTGACGAGTCGAAAGAAGTTGCACAGCACGAAAGTTGAAGTGGAGGAAAAACAATGAGCCGTAAATATTTTGGCACGGACGGCGTGCGCGGCCGCGTTGGCGAAGCGCCGATCACTCCGGATTTTGTGATGCGGCTTGGATATGCTGCTGGCATGACATTGGTGGCGCGCGCAAAGTTGCGTGAAGGCGACCATCCGGCAGTGCTGATTGGCAAAGACACGCGCATCTCCGGCTACATGCTCGAAGCGGCGCTCGAGGCGGGTTTTGCCGCCGCCGGCGTGGACGTCATGCTGGCGGGCCCGATTCCAACGCCTGCCGTGGCTTATCTGACGCGCGCATTGCGTTTACAGGCGGGCGTTGTCCTGTCGGCTTCGCACAATCCTTATGACGACAACGGCATAAAATTCTTTTCGGCGGGCGGTAAGAAATTACCCGATGCGGTTGAGGCCGAGATCGAAGCGCGGCTGGAAGAGCCGCTAGGCTGCGTGGCATCGGCGAGCCTTGGCAGGGCTCGCCGCATCGACGACGCGGCGGGGCGCTACATCGAGTTTTGCAAAAGCACTTTCCCCAATGACCTGGATTTGCGTGGCATCAAGATCGCGCTCGATTGCGCCAACGGCGCCGCGTATAACATTGCGCCCAAGGTATTTCATGAGTTGGGAGCCGATGTCGTCGCCGTGGGAGTCGAACCCAATGGCCGTAACATCAATGACGGCGTGGGCGCAACGGCACCGGTCAATCTGCGCGCAGCGGTACTCAATTGCGGCGCCGATCTGGGCATAGCGCTCGATGGCGACGCCGATCGCGTTTTGATGTGCGATCGAACGGGCGAAATTTATGACGGCGACAAGTTGCTCTATGTCATCGCCAAGGCGCAGCACAACGAAGGCCGGCTCAATGGCATCGTGGGTACCTTGATGAGCAATCTTGGTTTCGAACATGCGATCGAGCGCTTGAGCATTCCGTTCTACCGCGCGCGAGTGGGCGACCGCTATGTGCTGGAGATGATGCTGGAAAAGTCTTGCAAACTTGGCGGCGAGAATTCCGGACACATCATTTGTCTCGACCGTCACTCCACCGGCGACGGTATTGTCTCGGCGCTGCAAGTGCTCGCAGCATTGCGTCAGAGCGGGCAAACATTGTCCGGCGCATGTTCCGATCTGGTGTTCTATCCGCAGAAACTGATCAATGTGCGTATGCCATCTGGATTCAATTGGACTGCGGATGCCGGCATTGCGAGCGCTGCGCAGAGCGCGGAGAGCGAACTGGGCAACGCGGGCCGTGTGTTGCTGCGGCCGTCCGGAACCGAGCCCTTGTTGCGTGTGATGGTGGAAGGGGCCGATGCGGCCATGGTGGACAAGCTGGCGCGGCAGATTGCCGATGCGGTCTCGCATGCCGTGCAATAACATTGGAATGTGTCTTGCATTCTCCGCAGTCGTATCTAACTTGATTTAACGAGGGGGCCGGGCTAAAATCCCGCCTCTTTATACTTGTTCCGCTCCCTGATTATGGGCAGTTTTTGGTTCAACCTAATTCTGGTGGTCCAGATTATTGTTGGCGTCGCCATCATCGTATTTGTGTTGCTTCAGCATGGCAAAGGCGCTGACATGGGGGCTGCTTTCGGCGGCGGATCCGCCGGTAGTTTATTCGGCTCTTCCGGCTCGGCGAATTTCCTGAGCCGCACCACCGCCGTATTGGCAGCAATCTTCTTTG
>DASUGV010000532.1:0-11121 GCA_036273835.1 Rhodocyclaceae bacterium | reverse complement strand
GTGGATGGCAGTACGCACTACAAGGAAAAGAATACCAACTTCGTGATCGCCTATAACTTCGGTAGTCTGTTCCAGGTCGGTATTGAGCGTTCGCACCTGAACGACGTGGGTTCATCCCGCAACAGCGGTAAGAGCCTGATGGTCGGTGGTTCCTACTTCTTGAGCAAGAGTACTTATCTGTATGCCGCCTGGGAAAAGGACGACTTCGCTCGTAACGACACGACTGCTGCAAGCGGCGGCTATGACGGTACGAAGACTGACTTTGTCGGTAGCTTCACCAAAGCTGACTTGAAGTACACCCGCTTTGGCATCGTTCATGAATTCTAATCCCAGCGTGGATATCTGATCTCACAGTGCCTGTAGCCAGGCAGGGCGGCTCCGAAAGGGGTCGCCTTTTTAGTTTGTACGCAATGAAAGTTGACTCCGCTGCAACGTAAAGCGATCAGCGTTTGCCGCTGCTGTCAGCAAAAAATTTTACGCGGAACACTGCTCGATGCTTGCCGAAGCTTGTTGGGTAAATGAAGAAGACTGGTATTCGCTGGGGGTGCAGCCTAACTCGCGTTTGAATACGACATGCATGTATTGAGGCGTACGGAATCCGCAGCGACTGGCAACCTCTGCGCTGCTCAGCTCACCCGATTCGAGCAACTGCTTTGCCATATCCAGCCTGACCCGCAAAATTTCATCATGCACTGAGCATCCGCATTCCATTCTGAACAATCGTTCGATGGTGGAGTTCGATACGTGCAGATAATCCGCGACCTGGTCGGATTTGATTCCATGCCCGGCAAATTGACGGATAAAGTTTCGCGCACGAATGATGAGCGGATGCATGCCCTGTTCGTACATGCTCGATGAAGTAACGACGATTCGCGCCGGCGGCACCAGAACGCAGGTTTCCACAATACGCACCCGGCATAATCGCCTGTGAAGTAATTTCGCTGCCGCACGGCCGATACCTTCGGTATCCTGCACGACCGAAGTGATAGGGATACACGACAGCGAAGTTGCAATCTGATCATTGTCGATCCCGACTACGGCGATCTCATCGGGAATGCTTATGCCAAGCACATTGCACTCGTACAATAGCTCCTGCGCGCTACTGTCGTTGACCGCGACAATTCCACATGGCTTGGGCAAGACCTTGAGCCATTCTTTCAGGTTCGAAGCGTTGCCATCTCGAACGGTTTCGGCATCGTTATCCTGCGCGTCGAAAATTCGAACAGCGTGGCCACCCAAAGACATCAATTTAGCGAACGCCTTTTGTCGTTCTTCGGCCCAAACTTGTCCGAGGTATTTTGGCTTGCCGTAAAAGGCATACTCCGGCAATCCGCGTTGATGGAGGTGTTCGCAGGCCAGTTCGATCAAGGCAAAGTTGTCGGAAGCGACGCGAGGCGTTCGCGGCGGACAGACTGAACCGGGTGTCATAGCGCTACTGACGGCAACCACCGGCGTGCTCAAACGCATTGAAACATTGGACACATGACTATTGTCGAAATTCGCAATCACAGCGTCCCATGCTTCAGCAGAATCGGCGGGTCCTTGCGGATCTCCCATCAATTGCAGCCGCCAGTTCAGATTTTCATCTCGGACGTAGGCGCCAATGCCGAGCAAAATTCCTCTGTCATAATAGAGCGCCCGATTGAAGAAGAGCGCAATCTTCAACGGCGCGTTGGCACTCGTCCTTTTCATGAGCCTAACTATCAAAAGAATTCGGTTACGATGCGAGGACAGACAGACACTCGCAGCAACGAGATAGATGTTTTGATGTCGAACTACGACTCGACAATTCTGCCAGAAAATCGCAGAATTTATTGTGCGAATGCACACATGCAACAACATCTCGATTACGCACTCCAATGCCTGCGCGAAATAGAGCGATCATTGTTGTCGAGAAATCCAAATACGGTTTCTGTCGATCAGAAGTGCGGGAACGTGCCCATGAATCAAATTCAGAGATGATAGATAACACAAGGCACTGCGCGTGAGAATATCTTCGGCTCCATCAGCCATGACAATAGCATTGTCTTTGCTGAGATCCTTGCGCTTTCCTCTGCGATTCATCGTGCCATTGATATTGGCCTTGCTCACGTGCGCCTATCTGATCGTTCCCTTGATCGACAGCCTGACACTAGGCTGGTTCTCGCGCGACCTGGACCTGCGCAGCAAGGTGCTCGCATCGGCGCTTTCCGACTCGATTACTGACGCTGCGCGGAACAATGACGGTCAGCGGCTCCTGCCGTTGTTCAACCGCACGGTAAGCGATGAGCGATTGTTGGCAATCGCCTTGTGCTCTCCGGATGGCCGTCTCATCGAACGCACCAGCGAATTTCCCGACTCGCTAACCTGCAACAGCGCACACGCCATCGCCGATCAGCCAGAACATCTATTGAAGCTCAAACAGGGCAGCGTTCATGTGGCTGTATGTCCAGTCGAAAGCGGACATGGCATCGTCGGTAATTTGGTTCTACTGCATGATTTGAGCTTCGTCGAACGACGCAGCAGAGTTACCCGCAACTATCTGATCATCGTCTTTGCCATCCTGGGTGTCGTCATCTCGCTCATCACCGTCATAGCGGCTCACGTGAGCCGGCGCGGCTGGATGGCCGGCGTGAAGTCCGTATTGCGAGGCGAAAGCCTTTTGCAGCCTGTCGGGTCGCCGGCGCCCGAGTTTGCACCGCTGGCAAGCGACTTGCGCATCATGCTGCGGCAACTGGAGGACGAACACCGCCGCGCGCATAGCGCCGACGACGTATGGACGGCGGCGCGCCTGAAGTCGATGCTCAAATCGGATTTGCGCGACGCGCAAGTCATCGTGGTCTCGAATCGGGAACCGTACATCCACGAAAAAAATGACGGTGGCATTTTCTTGGTGCGCCCCGCGAGCGGCCTTGTAACGGCCATCGAGCCCATCATGCGCGCCTGTTCGGGCACCTGGATTGCTCACGGCAGCGGTAGCGCCGATCGAGAAATGGTCGACGCCCGCGATCATCTTGCGGTGCCAATCTCCCAGCCCGCCTACACCTTGCGGCGCATGTGGCTCACCGAGACGGAGGAGCACGGCTACTACTATGGCCTTGCAAACGAAGGCCTGTGGCCGCTCTGCCACATTGCCCATGTGCGACCCGTATTCCGGCAGTCCGACTGGGACAGCTATCGCCGCGTCAATCGGCAGTTTGCCGACGCAGTCGTGGCCGAGGCGCGTATCGAAGATCCGCTGGTACTCGTGCAGGACTACCATTTTGCGTTGGCTCCGCGCATGATTCGCGAGAAGCTGCCGCGCGCCACCATCATATCCTTTTGGCATATACCGTGGCCGAACCCTGAAGCATTCGGCATCTGCCCATGGCGTAAAGAGATACTTCACGGCATGCTCGGCAGTACCATCATCGGATTTCAGACGCGCTTCCACTGCAAGAATTTCATGGAAACAGTCGATCGTTTTCTGGAGACCCGGATCGAACAAGAACACTCCAGCATCTCGTTTCTCAATCAGAAAACGCTGGTCGAAAGCTACCCGATCTCGATCCATTGGCCGTCGCCGCAGGAAGGCGCCGCGCTGCCACCCATTGCGATATGCCGTGCCAATCTACGCAAAGAGTTGGGTGTGGCGGACGATCATCTCATCGTGCTGGGAATCGACAGATTCGACTATACCAAAGGCATAATCGAACGCTTCAACGCCTTCGAACGACTCCTGGAAAAGCACCCCGAATTCATCGGACGGCTGACCTTCCTGCAAGTTGCCGCGCCAACGCGATCGCTGCTGATCGAATACCAATCGTTCCAGCATCGCATCCGCGAACTTGTCGCGCACATCAATCAACATTTCGGACGCGAAGACTATCAACCGATTCGACTCATCGCGGAGCACCAGAACAGCGATCAGGTCAATCGGCTTTATCGTGCGGCGGATGTCTGCGCCGTCACCAGCATTCACGACGGCATGAATCTGGTTTGCAAAGAATTTATCGCGGCGCGCGACGACGAACAAGGCGTTCTGATCCTGAGCCAGTTCGCAGGCGCGGCGCGCGAGATGAGCGAAGCGCTGCAAATCAATCCCTATCATGTGGAAGAAACCGCCGATGCATTGTTCAGCGCGGTCAGCATGCCCAAGGCGGAACAACGCGAGCGCATGATGAACCTGCGCGCGGTCGTCATGGAGCACAATGTTTACCGATGGGCCGGCTCCATACTTACGGACGCGGCAAAACTGCGCTTGCGCGAGCGCATCGAAGCACGCCTCCAGTCGCATCGGGCGAATTTTTCGTGAAGTACTTCTTCTCTCGCGAAGGCGAATGCGCGCTCGACGATATACTCGCGCGGCGACCGCTGTTCGCGTTCGACTTCGACGGTACGCTTGCACCGATCATGGTTCAACGCGACGCTGTGCATACCACCACTGCGATCGCACAAGGGATCGATCTGCTCGCGGAAATTTATCCCGTTGTCATCATCACGGGCCGCTCCATAGCGGACGTTTCCGAGCGCCTTGGTTTCAAGCCTCGATGCATCATTGGTAACCATGGAGCGGAAGGCCTCGTCAACCGCAATGAAAATGAATACTTGCGGCAGGTCGCCGAATGGCAAAGTCTCATCGAGGCCAGCTATGGCGAAGCGCTTCGCAATGCCGGTGTCATGCTCGAAAACAAGCACCATTCGCTCTCCTTGCACTACCGGCTGGCGCATGACGAAAGCGCGGCGCAAGAACTGATCGCACAGGTGACGGCACTGGCCACGCCCACGGCACGCGTATTCGGCGGAAAATGTGTCGTCAATATTGTTCCCGCCGATGCACCCGATAAAGCAGAAGCGCTGTTTTCGGTCGTACGATCTGAAAATACCGATTCAGCATTTTTTGTCGGCGACGACCAAAACGACGAGTCGATATTCCAACGCTGTCCCGCGCACTGGCTCACCGTGCGCGTGGGCCGACATCACGAATCGCTGGCGCGATATTATCTCGATGACCAATCGGAAATGATTCGGCTTGTCGAACTTATTTTGGCCCGCTTGAAAAAATAATTGATCCAACTCTGTAGCGACAACCCCATCTCGCATTGATAGTGTTATGTTTAATGCATGGTTCGATGCAGGAAGCGATGTGCATCGTTTCTTGTAAACCACCCCTCAATATTCCGTAGTCACTCACCCAAAAATGCAACGCTCCTACCTCGCCTCGCTCTCCGCCATGCTGGGCATCTGTCTGACGATCACGCTGATCGCGCTCGACTCCACCGTTGTCGGCACTGCGTTGCCACGCGTGGTCGCCGAATTGCAGGGTTACAGCTTGTATCCCTGGATCGCTTCGGCCTACCTGATGACCAATGCCATCATGATTCCCATCACCGGCCGGTTGGGCTACCTGTATGGACGCAAACCGTTCGTGCTTGCCGCAATCGTGTTGTTTACGCTGGCTTCTGTTCTGTGCGGCATGGCGCAGACCATGATGCAGTTGGTGTTGGCGCGAGGACTGCAAGGTGTCGGCGGCGGCATGCTGGTCGGCGTGGCATTCGCTTCGGTAAGCGATCTGTTCCCCGTTCAGCTGGATCGCGTACGCTGGCAAGCCATGCTATCGGCGACATTTGGCATCGCCACCGCTGTAGGTCCGGCGCTGGGCGGCTGGATGACGGAGCATCTTGGCTGGCGTAGTGTGTTCTACGTCAACGTACCCGTGGCCTTGATCTCATTTCCCGTCATATGGAAATGCCTGCCGCATATCGTTCACCATGAAAGCAATGACAAATCCATAGACTGGCTGGGCGCGTTGTTGCTGGCCGCCGGTGTGTGCGCTTTGCTTGTCGCTACCGAAAAAGGCCCTGCGCTCGGTTTCACCAGCTTGATCTTCATCGGCCTGATCGTTCTGGCGGCAAGCGCCCTCGTTCTATTCGTATGGCATCAGCATCATACGTCGGCGCCCATCATTCCGGCGCGGCTGTTCGGCAGCTCCGCCGTGCGGAAACTTTCGTTGCTCGGCGCCTTGACCGGGCTAACGATGTTCGTGCTGGTCTTCTATTCGCCATTGATGTTGCAAGGAGGATTCAATCTGTCGCCGAACCAAGCCGGACTTATGATCACGCCGCTGCTGGTATTCATCACCATAGGCAGCCTCATCAACGGACGCCTGTTGCCGCGTCTGCGGCGGCCGGAACGATTGATATCCTGGGGCATGGTCCTGCTTTTCATCGGCTGCCTACTGCTCACTTTATTCACACAGCATACACCGCAACGTTTGGGTATGGCCTTGTTTGCGTTGTGTGGATTGAGTCTCGGCTTTCAGTTGCCGAATCTGACTTTGCAAATACAAACGGTCGTCTTGCCGCGCGATCTGGGCGCAGCCTCCGCGCTTATCCAGACGACACGCATGCTGGGCAGCATGATCGGAACGAGCTTGGGCGGTGTGCTGGTTAATCTGACGTATGCACGCGAAGTCGCACAAACACTTGTGCGGGAGAAAATTACGGACTCGCAAGTGAGTCAACTGCTGCGCTCACCGCAAGTATTGATTCGAGAACAGGATCAAGACACCTTACAGAAATTGGCAAGCACGCTTAATTTCAACGTCGAACGCTTACTTGAACAAGCACGCGTCGGCCTAGTGTCGGGTATTCATCATGCATACATTGCATGCGCATTCATCGTCGTCGTAAGTTTCGTCATCAGCTTGCGGCTACCGCCTTTTGTGCTGCACGCTAAAAACAAAGGGCATGCCGACCAAACACATGCCAGCTTGGAATGACGGCGTCTCTCATTGGCGACAATCAATGTAAAGATCACACGCTTCTTGAAACTATTGCATGCGGAAAAACACGCTTACGCCAGGCTGCAAAATAAGTTTTGTGTAGCGTTTTTCTCTCGCGATCCGTCTGCGCTATGCTTCCGTTCGTTGTCGTTGCGGAATCGTTTCGGGACGCCTGCTCGTTACGCTTGTCAGCGCTGCTTGAATCATCAGTTGGTGGCGTTAGCCAACTCAGTACGGAACGGCCCCGTCCGGTTTCTGTGTTGAGTGCCATGTTCTAAGTCTCCGTCAGAATTGCACCTTTGTTGTCTCCACTGCTTATATCAATCGATAGCAGCAATCGTGCCGCATCAAGTCGAGACAATTTCCGTGCAAATTCCGCAAATTTTGGCAGCTAGTGCCCGCTCAGACGGGACAACCTCTCCATTGTGGCACTCAAAGTCTCGGGCTTTTTGGCGAAGCAGAACCTCACCAACTGATAGTCACTGGCACGCTCATAAAAAGGCGATACTGGAATGCATGCGACACCGTGCTCGCGCGTCAGCCACTGCGCAAATTCGATATCGGAGAGATTCAGACCTAGGTCGGACTGAATGGCGCTGCAATTGGCCAACTGAAAATAGGTTCCCTGGCAAGGTAGCAACTCGAACCCTGTTGCCTTCAAACCCAGCGCAAGCTGATCGCGCCTTGCCTGAAAAAAAGCAGCCAGATTTTGCCAGCGGGACGCATCGGCGAGATGCGCTGCGAGCGCGTATTGCGCAGGGGTATTGACGGCGAATACCAGAAATTGGTGGACCTTTCTGAATTCCCTTGTCATGGACGGGGACGCCACGCAGTAGCCGACTTTCCATCCGGTGGCGTGAAAAGTCTTGCCGAAGGAATACACTGCGAAGCTGCGGGAACGAAGCGCCGGATGAGCGAGTACGCTTTGATGTCGTAACCCATCGAAGACGATATGCTCATATACTTCGTCGGCTAGCACGAGCAAATCATGACGTTCGGCTAACATCGCCAGCGCATCCATGTCAGCAGCGCCAAGTACACTCGTGGCCGGGTTATTCGGATTGTTGACGATGATTAGCCGCGTACGAGGAGTGACGAGCCGTTCAATTTCATCGAAGTCCACCGAAAAATACGGCGGCTTCAGACTCACGCGTACCGGCCGCCCGCCTTGAGTAAAAATGGCAGGTGCATAACTGTCGTAAGACGGATCGAGCACGATCGCCTCATCGCCAGCGTTCAACACAGTGGCAATCGCGGTAAAGATGGCTTGTGTCGCGCCTGCGGTAATCGTGATCTCCGATTCTGCATCAACGCTCACACCTCGGCTCGTATGCAGTTTGTTCGCAATGGCTTGCCGCAATGCGGGCAATCCCGCCATCGGCGCATACTGGTTATGACCCGCTCGCAAAGCCGCGGTCAATGCGTCGAGCAGCGCGGCGTCGCACGCATAGTCCGGAAAACCTTGCGATAGGTTGATCGCACCGTGCTCGTTGGCGAGTTGCGACATGACGGTAAAAATCGTCGTGCCCACATGCGGCAATTTCGAATCGAAACCCATCTTGTCGTACCTTGCGTAAGCGATCAGCTCACTTGCACTTTATCTGAAGTAACCTATTGCGTATGTTTGCATGAACATGACTACTCGATGAGGGATTTTCATGTCGCACCTGTTTGCTCCTTATTCCTTGCGCGGCATCACGCTGCGCAATCGCATCGCCGTGTCACCGATGTGCATGTATTCCTGCGATGACGGTTTCGCCAACGATTGGCATATGGTGCATCTCGGCAGCCGTGCGGTGGGCGGCGCGGGCTTGGTGATTTGCGAAGCAACCGCCGTCAGCGCCATTGGACGGATCAGTCCAGAGGATCTCGGGTTATGGAAAGACGAGCAGATCGCACCGCTCGCGCGCATCGTGAACTTTATCAACGAGCAAGGTGCTGCCGCTGGAATTCAATTGGCACACGCGGGCCGCAAGGGCAGCACATGGCGGCCCGGCGAAGGTCATGGCGCAGTGCCGATCGCGCAGGGCGGATGGCAGCCAGAGGCTCCCTCTGAGTTGGCCTTTGCGGAAAATTACGCAACACCTGCCGCACTCGACAAATCGGGCATCCGCAAAGTGATCGATGAATTTGTCGCAGCAGCCAAACGCTCGATTGCTGCCGGTTTCCAGGTCATTGAAGTGCATGCGGCACATGGCTACCTGCTACATCAATTTCTTTCGCCGCTCTCCAATCGGCGCACCGACGAATACGGCGGCGCTTTCGACAATCGAGTGAGACTGGTGCGCGAAGTCGTCCAGGCAGTACGCGCTGTCTGGCCGCAGAGCTTGCCGTTATTCGTGCGTATCTCGGCAACGGATTGGGCCGAAGGCGGCTGGACGATCGATGATTCGGTCGCGCTGGCAAAACTGCTACGCGAGGATGGTGCGGATCTGATCGACGCATCCTCCGGCGGCACGCTGCCCGCACCGGCGATTCCGCTTGGACCCGGTTATCAAACAAAATTCGCCGAGCGTATCCGGCACGAGTCAAACATTGCCACGGGCGCAGTCGGATTGATTACCTCGCCAGCACAAGCCGATCAAATCATTCGCAACGGCCAAGCAAACATCGTATTGCTTGCGCGTGAACTTTTGCGTGATCCCTACTGGCCGCTGCATGCCGCTCAATCGCTCGGTCAGTCGTCCACATGGCCCAAGCAATACCTGCGCGCGGCACCGCCAGGGTCGGCTACTCATGCGGCATTCAGACAAACTAAATAATCAATTTGCGTTTGTCATAATTGGCGCGGCAATCATGCGCGAGTCAGCGCGTTGGCGCCAGCCATCGCCACTTGCGCATCGTGCGACGAATGCATGCCCGATACACCAATTCCGCCGACAACCTTGCCATCGAGGATCAATGGAATACCTCCTTCAACCGAACACGCATTGTTTATAGAAAGCAGCCGTGTGCCGACCCCACCGGCGGCAATGGCATCTTCGAAAACCTTGGTCGGTCGGCGGAAATTAACGGCGGTCTCCGCTTTTGACTGCGCGACAGCAATGCTGCCGTACTGAGCCTGATCAAGCTTCTGCAACAAGACTAAATGGCCCGTGCTATCGACTATGGCAACCGCCATCGGCCAACGATTCGCCAAGGATTCCGCTTCAGCCGCAGCCATCACCTTCTTGGCCAGATCGAGCGAAATGGGTGGGCCGTACTCTAGTATTTGTAGTGTGCTTGGAGATTGCATGACATTGTCCTCACTCGAATCGTTCGTGTCGCATTGGAAAAATACTATATTGGCGTGTGGGTTACTTGCTTCCAAACGACCAAGCCCACAATAGCGCGACGGCAATCGCTATCAGAACGGCCAGCCAGCCATATGCATGCGGAATACTTTCACTTTCTCCACCTTGCTTGTAGCCGGAGAACATTGCTCCCGCCAAATTCTCGCCGTGGTGTTTGCTACCGATTGCCACACCGAGCAGATGTACGCCGATGATCGCCAGCATCGTGTTGGCAAGTATGTGATGTATCTCGCCAGCCCATTCATCGGCCAGATCGTAGTGAAATGTGATCCAACCGAACACGGGTGTAATCAATCCGAGCGCGATGAGCGCCAGAATGGCGATCGCACCGGCAGGATTGTGCCCTGTGAAATGCTGCGGATCGCCGCGCTTGAGCGACGCGAGATAAGCGATCGCCGACTTGGGACTGCGCACGAATTGCGCGAAGCGTGCGTAACGCGGGCCCTTGAAGCCCCATAGCACGCGAAACAGCATCAAACCGAAAACGGTATAGCCGCAGGTGATATGGATTTTTTGCAGGCGATCGATGCCGGACGTGAGCCAAGCAGTTGCATAGCACACCACCACGATCCAGTGAAAGACGCGAGTTGGAAAGTCCCACACCAAAATGCGAGTTTTCATGATTCACCTTTCTGAAAGTTCGCGCGCACGGGGCACATGCCGCAGGAAACCATGGCTCGGAAACAAAAAGCCCGAAATGCAAACTGCATAGCAGCTGGCATTCCGGGCCGATCTTAACGTAGTTTTTCGCCGCAGCTTTATTTGACGCTCAGCAAGTAGGCAATCACGTCCCCTTTTTCCTTGGCGGTGCATTCACGGCCCAGCACGTCGTTGCAACGGCGCTTGAAATTCTTCTCCGTCTTGCCGAGATCGGTAAAGCGGTCGGGATTGGCCGAGGGCGCCATGGGTTTGATCACATTGTCGTTGGCCGCGTTTTTGCCGGGATTCGCCGGATTCTCCGTATGGCAACTCGAACACGAATATTCCTTGCCATGTTTGGTTTGGAAAAATTCCTTGCCGCGATCCGCGGAGAAGCCCGCAAACGCTGGATCGTCCTTCTTCGCCTCGGTGGCATATCCAGCCTGG
>DASUGV010000531.1:0-3433 GCA_036273835.1 Rhodocyclaceae bacterium | reverse complement strand
CGTCCGGAAAATTCCCGATACCGGAGAAGCGCGCTCGTAATGCGGCACGTTAAACTCGGACCTATTGATCCCATTGGTTCCATTCCAACCCGGCAGGCGAAGGTTCCACACAGATGCTTCCAACCGAGCAGCTCCGCCAACGCGACGACGTACAAAACGCTCTGCGAGATGTGCAGGAGTTACTCGCACGTCTGAATTTGGAGGACGACCTCGTCCCGCATCAGGAACAATCTTCCCGAGGTCTGACCGAAAGTCTCGCTCACAAACAAAGTGCCAGGCGTTTGTCGAAACGGCTTGCGGCGCTTCATCCGGCGGACATCGCCTACATTCTCGAAGCGCTGCCGTTGGACGACCGTCTGTTTGTATGGGCATTGGTCCGCGGTCAGGACAACGGGATAAATGACGGGGAGATATTGCTGGAACTGTCGGACTCGGTGCGCGAATCGCTCATCGAAACGATGGATCGCGCCGAGCTCGTGGCTGCCGCCGAACAGTTGGACGCCAACGAGCTGGCCGACCTGGCGCCCGATCTGCCAAAGCACGTCATGGAAGACGTGTATCTTGGTATGGATGCACAGGAGCGCGAGCAGTTGCGCGCGGCGATGTCCTATCCAGAAGACACTGTCGGTGCGCTTATGGATTTCGAAATGGTCACGGTACGCGAAGACATCTCGCTGGAAGTGGTGCTCCGCTATCTGCGCCGCTTCGACGAGTTGCCCAATCATACTGATCAATTGTTTGTCATAGACCGCGAAGAGTGTCTGCGCGGCGTGCTAACCCTGAGCCGCTTGCTGGTAAGCGACCCCGAGGCAACCGTCGGCTCCATCATGAGCAGCGCCGTGCTGGTCTTGCATCCGGCCGATCATGCCGATGACGCGGCAAAAGCTTTCGAGCGCTACGATCTAGTGTCCGCACCGGTCGTCGATCGAGATGGCCGGCTGGTGGGACGGCTCACCGTGGAAGCGGTATTGGATTTCATCCGCCAACAATCCGAAGCCGAGTTATTGAGTCAGGCCGGACTGAAGGAAGAAGAAGATATTTTTGCGTCGGTGTGGGATTCGCTCAGGAATCGCTGGTCATGGCTGGCCGTCAATCTCGTCACGGCTTTTATTGCATCGCGCGTAATCGGATTGTTCGAAGGTTCGATTCAAAAGCTCGTCGCACTCGCGACGCTCATGCCCATCGTCGCCGGCATCGGTGGCAATTCCGGCAATCAAACGACGACCATGATCGTACGTGCCATCGCGATGGATCAAGTGCAAGGCGACATGTTGCGTCAACTTTTGAAGAAAGAGCTTAGTGTGGCGCTTGTCAATGGCATGGTTTGGGGCGGACTGCTCGGCATATTGGCATGGTTGCTCTACCGAAACATATCGCTCGGCGTGGTTATGACAGCGGCAATGACGCTCAACCTGCTGCTCGCCGCTTCGATCGGCGTATTTATTCCCCTTACCATGCTTCGCCTGGGGCGCGATCCTGCGCTGGGCTCATCGGTCATGATAACGGCATGTACCGATTCTGGCGGATTTTTCATTTTCCTTGGGCTGGCAACAGTTTTCCTGACATAGCAATATGCATAACACCTTGTCATGTTGCCTGTCGAAGCTTTTTACATCCTCGTAGAAAGCGAATTCGAAGAAGCCTTTAATGCGTTGATCGGCAAATAGATTTTTGCCTTGGCATGTTTCCCGCTTTAACACTATGCCGAATCAATCTAAGGGGTAACAACAATGAAAAAACTTATTACCGCGCTTTGCGCAACTGCTGCCTGCATCAGTGCACCTTCTTATGCGTTGGTGATCAACACTTCAATTGGTGCCGATGCTTCGACTGCTGCGACAACTCTGACAAACACCTTGCTCGGCGGCGTGTCCGGCATTCACGTTACGTCCTCAAGCTACGTCGGTAACTTGGCAGATTCACAGTCGGCCACCTATACCGGCCTCAACCTTGTCTCCAACACTGGCGGACCAACCCTGTCGGTCGGGGATGGCATTTTCTTGACTTCCGGCACAGCGAACATTCCGTTCTCGAATACTTCGTCGAACTTCAGCACCGTTACGGGTTCGGGTGGCGATGCTCAAGTCAGTGCGCTGCTAGTTGCCGCGGGCGGACAATCGACGATCAATGACGTCAATTCCTTGACCATCAATTTCACTGCCGATGCGGGGATCAATGCACTCACCACAAAGTTCCTGTATGGCAGCGAAGAGTTTCCGGACCAAGGTGTTACCGACTTCTTCATGTTCATTCTGGACGGCGTCAACTATGCGAAATTCCCGGATGGTTCGCTCGTGTCCTTCGTGAATGGCGTCAATGCGGCCAATTTCATCAGCAACGGCAATGGCTCTCCTGGTCCGTACGCGATCGAATATGACGGTCTGTCCAACGGCCTGGGCGTAACCGGTTTGCTCGATACGTCATTGACGACGCACACCCTCAAGGTTGTGACCGGCGACACGTTGGATTCGATTTTTGACAGCGGTGTTTTCATCGCCAGCTTGGCCGGCACCACGACAACAGGCCCCGGCGGAATTTGCGGCGGTGTTGATCAACCCGCTTGCCCTGGCAACGGCGTTCCTGAGCCGGGTTCGCTTGCACTGGCTGCACTCGCACTGGTTGGTCTTGCCTCGTTGCGTCGCAAGTCTGCCTGAGAGATATTCTCGCAATAAAAAAGCGGCCTTCGGGCCGCTTTTTTATTTCACTCACTATGCTCATTGCATTGCTGCAAATACCTTCCTCGCTGCGTCAACGGTTGCGGAAATATCTGCTTTGCTGTGTGCCGAGGAAACGAAGCCCGCTTCAAATGCCGATGGAGCGAAGTAATGGCCGACTTCCAGCATGGCATGAAAGAACTGGTTGAACCGCTCGCGATCGACGGCCATCACCTCGGTAAACGTTGTCGGTACCTCTGCGGAAAAATAAATGCCGAACATGCCACCGGCAGATTGTGCGGAGAACGTCACATTGGATTCGCGCGCCGCTGCGACCAAACCTCCAATCAGGCTTTGCGCGCTCGCGGCCAAACGCTTATAGAAACCTGGCGCTTGAATCAACCGAAGCGTCGCCAAACCCGCCGCAACCGCAACCGGACTACCCGATAGCGTTCCCGCTTGATACACAGATCCGAGCGGCGCAATCTTTTGCATGATGTCGCGGCGCCCGCCAAACGCGCCCACCGGCATGCCACCGCCAATCACTTTGCCAAGCGTAGTAAGGTCCGGAACGATACCGAGCAATCCCTGCACACCTTGCAAGCCAACGCGAAAACCGGTCATGACTTCGTCGAAGATCAACACGGCTCCATGCTCGCTGCATAACTCGCGCAAGCGTCGCATATATTCGAGCGACGGGCGGACAAGATTCATATTGCCCGCAATGGGTTCAATGATAACTGCCGCGATTTCCTTGCCGCGGGTTTTGAAGCTTTCTT
>DASUGV010000530.1:0-4598 GCA_036273835.1 Rhodocyclaceae bacterium | reverse complement strand
AATAAATCATCTTGCGTCATCCAGCGCCCCTTTCAGAAATCGTTCCAGCCGTGGATTGACGGCATATGCCACGTTGATTCGCAGATGAGGCGAAGCTTGCATCTGCGGGCGAAAAACCTTGCCCGGCGCCAATACGATTTTCTCCGCTTCCGCAGCTTCGGCCAATGATGTGGCGTCATCCAGGCCGGGCACCTGCGCCCAGATAAATACGCCACCACTCGGATGACGAAAATGCAAACCCGCGCTTTCCAACATGCGAGCGGTCCGTACGGTCGCATCGCGCAGCCGCATTTGCAGGCGTTCGATGTGTTTGCGGTAGTGACCTTCGGTGAGCAAGCGATAGACGATCTGTTCGACGAATTCGGATGTCGACACCGCCGTCAGCAGTTTGATATCCGTCAGTTCGGCGGCCAATTCCGCAGAGCATGCGAGATAGCCGACGCGCACGTTTGATGACAATGTCTTAGAGAAGCCACCGATAAAAATCACGCGTTTCAACTGGTCGAGCGAGGCGAGCCGCGTCGCTTGTCCCGCATACAGATCGCCGTATGTGTCGTCTTCGACGATGGTGAAGTCGAAGCGCTCTGCTGCTTGCAATACCCGATAGGCATTGGCGGGACTGAGATTAGTACCCGTCGGATTGTGCAGAACCGAATGCGTAAAAAACAACTTCGGCTTATGCTGCGCGGCAAGTTGTTCCAGCGCCGGTAGGTTGGGACCGTCTTCGCCGCGCGGCACACCCACCAAATGCGCGCCAAGCAGACGCAGCGCACCGAAGAGATTGAAATAGCCGGGGTCGTCGACCAGTACCGTATCGCCGGGTCGAATCATGTAGCGCGCGACGATGTCCAGCGCTTGCGTTGCGCCATGGGTCAACAGGATTTGATCCGGATGCGCCTCGATACCGTGCGCAGAAAGTATGACACGCAATTGTTCGCGCAGCGGCCGGTAGCCGAGCGGTTCGCCATAACAGCCAAAGCGTGTTTGATCTTCTCCGCGCGCGAGTTGCCGCACGGCTTTCTGCACGCCTTCGCTATCCAGCCAGCCCGGCGGCAGCCAGCCCACGCTGGCCTTGAGCACGCCGGGTTCATCGGACAGCGCGCGGCGCATCAGCCAGGCAACATCGATCGCGCGTTGCCGCTGCGCAGCAGGCAGTGCGACGGGCACCGTATCTTCGCGTTGAGTGACGAAAAATCCCGCGCCGCGCTTCGATTGCAAATAGCCATGCGCGACCAGCCTGTCGTAGGCCTCCACGACTGTGAAACGGCTGATGCCGTGCTTTTCCGCCAATTGGCGAATTGCCGGCAATCGCGCGCCAGGCCTCAAAACACGATCGTCGATCTGGCCGCGCACGGCTCCGACGATTTGTTCAACCAACGGCACAGTGCTCTGCGACGACAAACTCAGTTGCATGGTCCTCACTCCTCGCCTGTCTTTCCACCCTAGCTGTCATGGTTCAACGGCCAGTACAGTGCAAGATATCGTCTAGCAAATTGTATAGGTTCGACGATTAAACTGTCCGTTATTGTCCGTCACGTTACAGTGAAGAACAAAAGTTTGCACATTGCAAGATGGTCAGACGCGAGTTTGATTGTGGAGGTGGATATGGACGAACACGATCCTGGCTACGAATCTTCTAAGGCCGAGCCAATTGGACTCATGGGCGGTTTGATCACCATCCTGATCGGCGCATCGCTGCTTGCCGCTGCCGTGTGGATAGGTAGCATGGTGCGGCAGAATCCAACGAATTTTAGTTATCGAATCGACGATCCGCAGCGTGCCGTGGTTTATCTTGCCGATCCGACTGGCGATGTGCGAGTGCTCAGTGTGCGCGGCGGCATTTCGGAAATCGCACGCCTGCACGATCCACAGCGTCATGCGATCCGGCACATGGAACTTGATCCGTTCGGGCATAGATTGAAGATCGCGGCGGACAATGCTAATTACATATATGACACCCGCAACTTTGCGCTCATCGAACGACGGATCGAAGTGGCGGCCCAAACGGCGACAGCATCCGGCGCGAATTGAGAAAGTGAATTTGAAATGGACAGAAGCTTTGCGAAAAATTTCGCCGCCGAATGGGTGGCGGCATGGAACAGTCGTGATCTCGATCGCGTCCTGAAACACTACAGCGACGATTTCGAAATGGCATCGCCGTACATCGTTTCTATCATGGGCGAGCCTTCGGGCGTGCTCAAAGGCAAAACGGCGGTCGCGGCTTACTGGACCAAGGCATTGGCGCTTCTGCCGCAATTGAAATTCGAGTTGTTGAATCTATTCGTAGGGGCGAACAGCCTGGTTATCCGCTATCGAAACGATCGTAACGTGGAGGTGGCGGAAGCCCTCTTCTTCAATGCAAATGGCATGGTCAACAAAGCCGCGGCGCACTATGACGAGTAGCTCCATTGTTCTAGGGTGCCAGCTCGACTACCACCGGCGCATGATCGGACGGGCGTTCGAGCTTGCGCGGTTCGCGGTCAATGTAACACGCGCTGCATTTCGCCACGAGTGCCTGCGATAAAAGAAGATGGTCGATACGCAGACCGAAGTTGCGGCGGAAAGCCATCATGCGATAGTCCCACCAGGAAAAGCATTTCTCCGGCTGATCGAATAGCCGGAACGCATCCGTCAGGCCGATTTCCAGCAGCGTCTTGAAAGCGTCGCGTTCGGGTATCGAAACGTGTATCTCGTCTTTCCACTCGGGGTGCGCATCGCGTTCTTCGGGCGCGACGTTGTAGTCGCCGCCCAGCACGAGTTTGGGATGGCGGATCAGTTCTTCGCGCAGCCAATCCGTCAGCGCCTTCAACCACGACAGCTTGTAGGTAAATTTCTCGGAGCCGACTGCTTGCCCGTTTGGAAAGTAGCCGCACACTACGCGCACATCATCCACGGTTGCGGCGATGATCCGCTTCTGTTCGTCCGAAAATCCCGGAATATCCCGGCTCACATCGATCACAGGACGGCGCGACAAGATTGCCACGCCGTTGTAAGTCTTCTGTCCATTGAACACGGCATGGTAACCGGCCGCCTGGATCTCGCTCAGCGGAAAACTTTTGTCCTCGCACTTGAGCTCTTGCAAGCAAATTGCGTCGGGCTGGTGAGTGGTCAGCCAATCGAGCAGATGCGGCAAGCGGACTTTGAGGGAATTGACATTCCAAGTGGCAATTTTCATCTGTCGTGCTCCAGTGATGGCGACTAGCAGTAAAGGTTTGCGATACTGCACGCTTCGTTGTAAAGGAGCAATCCAATGCGAAACATTCGCTGGGGCATTATCGGTTGCGGCGATGTGACCGAAGTGAAGAGCGGGCCGGGGTTTCAGAAGGCTACGGGTTCGGAATTGGCCGCCGTGATGCGGCGTACGGGTCATTTGGCAAAGGATTACGCTGCGCGGCACGGCGTCGCCAACTGGTATGACGACGCCCTCGCACTGATTGCGGATCCGCTGGTCGATGCGGTGTATGTCGCTACACCGCCTTCCTCGCACAAGGACTATACGCTGCTTGCTGCCCAGGCAGGCAAGCCGGTCTACGTCGAAAAGCCGATGGCGATGAATCATGCCGAATGCATGGAAATGGTGAAGTCCTGCGAGCGCGCAGGTGTGCCGTTGTTTATCGCTTACTATCGCCGAGCGCTGCCGCGTTTCGTGAAGATCAAAGAATTGGTGGACGACGGAGCCATCGGTGAGGTGCGCTTCGTCAACATCAATTTGTATCGGCCTGCATCGCCAAGCGACGCCGATCCCAAGCAAAATTGGCGCGTCGACCCGGCCGTGTCGAGCGGCGGATATTTTCCCGACATGGCTTCGCACATGCTGGATTTTCTCGACTACGTTTTAGGACCCATCGCAGAGGTCAATGGTTTTGCCGGCAATCAGGCTGGATTGTATGCGGCCGAAGACATCGTAACCGGCAGTTTCCGTTTCGAATCGGGCGTTCAGGGCACCGGGATGTGGTGCTTCTCCGCATATGACAAACGGGACTGGACTGAAATTGTCGGCACCAAGGGAAAGATCGGCTATGCCACTTTCGATGAAAGTCCGGTGGTGCTGACGACGTCGATCGGTACTGAGAGCTTTGCGATACCGAATCCGCCCCATGTGCATCAGCCGTTGATTCAATCGATCGTTGACGAGCTCAACGGCAATGACAACGGAATATGTCCGAGTAGAGGAGAAAGTGCGGCGCGAACCTCTTGGGTGATGGACCAGATGCTAAAAGCTTATTACGCACGCAACTGATGTATTGGCTACTGTTTCGGATAGCCAGCCGTATCCAGCGCACTGTTCCAGGCACCCGTTTCAAAACCGGCAATTGGTTTGCTGCCGACGACCAGCACGGGGACCTGCGCTTCCTTCGTGCCGGTGAGCTTCATGAGCGCGTCGATATCGTCTTTGTTCACGACGCTTTTTTCCGCGAAAGGTATCTTGCGTTTGCTGAGCAACGCGCGTGCGTTGTCACAGAATTCCTTGCAATCCTTGCTGGTATATAACGTGACAGGCGCGTTCTGCGCCGCACGGTTGCCCTCGTAAGATCCCTTATCGGTATCTACTTTATTGTCGATGAGCTTGCGCTGATCGATTTTCGCTTCCGGCGGCG
>DASUGV010000529.1:0-6956 GCA_036273835.1 Rhodocyclaceae bacterium | reverse complement strand
CTACCTTTGGCGACGATCTTGTTGCCTTGTTTGGCCAGAGCGGTTTCCACATCCGCCAAACCGGCCTCACCGAATGCATCGTTCTGATAGAACACTGCGATGCGCTTGAGGCCGCTGCGCGCGAACTGCTCTACTATCTTGGCCGTTTCATCCGCATAACTGGCACGAACATGAAAAATGTTCGGGCTGCCGCGCAGCACTTCGCTGCCTGTGTAGGGTGCAATCAGCGCGATTCCAGCATCTGCAAGCGTTTTGCGTTTAACCAGTTCTTCGACGTTGTCCGTGCCGACATAGCCGATTAGCGCTACGGCATTGTCGTTCTTGATGAGGCCTTCGGTACATTGGACAGTCTTGTCTACCTGATTGCCATCGTCCTTTTGTATCAGCCTGATCTTGTGCCCATTCACGCCTCCCACGGCGTTCGCCGCATCGACAGCCAGTCTGGCGCCAAATGCGATATCGACACCCGTATTGGCAAGCGCGCCTGAAAGCGGCACGCATTGGCCAATGACGATTTCTTGTGCGTGACCGTAGCCGCAGACGAGCGTCGTCATCAGCACGGCAATGATGCGATTCATACGCCGATTTACATCTTGATTCACGCACACCGCTATGGAATAAACCATGTGCTTCGCCTCTGCTTGTAACAAAACAGCAGCATGTTAGCGGACAAAGCCGGTGCAAGTTGATAGTGCTTTCGGGCAGACGAGGAACGGTAATCTGCCGGGCCGCCGATGTTATACTGCAACGCGGCGGGTCTCCCCGCATTGCAGCGCGGGAACCTGGTCAGGTCCGGAAGGAAGCAGCCATACCGTTTCCTGCAAGTGCCGGGGGTCAGGCTCGCCGCCCTCATTCAATAAGCGGGCGTGATCGATCTTGATCACGTCCGTTGTCGTGAGGTCAACGCGACCCCTCTGCTAGAATTCCTCTTCATGAGCTACCAAGTGCTGGCCCGCAAGTGGCGCCCGAAAAATTTCGACACCCTGGTCGGGCAGGAGCATGTCGTGCGTGCGCTCAGCCACGCGCTGCAAACGGGGCGATTGCATCATGCCTATTTGTTCACCGGTACGCGCGGTGTCGGCAAGACCACCATCTCGCGTATTCTCGCCAAATCGCTCAATTGCGAAACCGGCATTACCGCCGCACCATGCGGCGTGTGTGCGGCATGTACCGAAATCGACGCAGGGCGTTTCGTCGATTACATCGAGATGGATGCCGCTTCCAATCGCGGTGTAGACGATATGGCTGCGTTGCTGGAAAAGGCGGCCTATGCGCCAGGGCGTGGCCGCTTCAAGGTCTACATGATCGACGAAGTACACATGCTTACCGGTCACGCCTTCAATGCCATGTTGAAGACGCTGGAAGAGCCGCCCGAACACATGAAGTTCATTCTGGCGACTACGGACCCGCAGAAAATTCCGGTCACGGTGTTATCGCGTTGCCTGCAATTCAATCTCAAGCAGATGCCGCAGACGCACATCATCGACCATCTGGCGAAGTTGCTGACAGCGGAGCAAATTCCATTCGAGCAGGGCGCGCTACGCCATCTGGCCAAGGGTGCGAACGGTTCGATGCGCGATGGACTATCGCTGCTCGATCAAGCTATCGCGCACGGTGCCGGCAAAGTTATGGAAGCGCAAGTGATCGAGATGCTCGGCACGGTCGGCGAAGATCATTTATTCGAATTGCTCGATGCGCTACATGCGCAAGACATCAATGCCATGCTCGCGATCGCCGATGCGATGGAAGCGCGTACGCTGAGTTTCGATGCCGCGTTGCAAACATTGGGCAGCCTTCTGCATCGCATCGCGCTGGCGCAGTTTGCGCCGCAAGCGATCGTCGACAGTTTCGAACGCGAGCGGCTGGAAGCCTACGGCCGCCTGTTCGATGCCGAGACCTTGCAGCTCGCATATCAAATTGTCATACACGGCCGCGAAGATCTTTCTTTGGCACCGGACGAGTACACCGGCTTTACGATGACCTTGTTGCGCCTGCATGCGTTCCGTCCCGAAACGCCCGGTACGAGCAAGACTGGTCCGGTGAGCCAGGCACCGGGCGGCGCGCAGCCCAAGTCCACGACTATGCCACCTGCATCCTCCTCGATTCGCTCGGCGACAATGGCCGCATCGAGTGCAGCGGGTCCGGCGCTGAAAGCGCAGGCTGCTGAGACGCAGACCGCGCCTGAATCTGTAACGTCCCCCAGGGAAGAAGCCGAGTCGGCGACGCAGATATCCATGCCAACGGCATCGTTGGAGCCGCGCGAATGGCGCACACTGATTGCGGACGCCAAGCTTGGCGGCCTGGTGCGCGAGCTTGCGCAGCACTGCGAATTGCTCAGCCTTGCCGATGGCCAAGTCAAATTGCGTTTGCCGCCGACGCACAAGCACCTGATGGCGATGCCGGCGACAGTCGGCAAATTACAGGAAGCGCTTTCGCTGCACTTCGGCGGCGCCGTCAAAGTGAATATCGTCATAGGCGAAGTGGCGACCCAAACACCTGCGCAGCGTAACGACGTAGACAAACGCCAGCGTCATGCCGAGGCGGTTGCCGCGTTGGAGTCCGATCCATTCGTGCAGGAAATGATCGAGCGGTTCGACGCCACGCTCGTCGAATCCACTGTTGTTCCAATTCCCAATCGTCCATGACGCCCACATCGTCTTGCCTTCGTGCCGGACGATTTGGAAATCGACATTGAATCTTTAAAGGAGTGAGCGAAATGATGAAAGGCGGCCTTGGCGGCTTGATGAAACAGGCCCAGCAGATGCAGGAAAACATGAAAAAGATGCAGGACAGCCTGGCGACTATCGATGTCGAAGGCGCTGCAGGTGCCGGCATGGTCAAAGTGATTATGACATGCAAATATGATGTCAAGCGTGTGTCGATCGATTCTTCCGTCATGGACGACAAGGAAATGCTGGAAGATCTCGTCACTGCGGCGATGAACGATGCCGTGCGTAAGGTCGAATCCACCACGCAGGAGAAGATGGCCGGCTTTTCGGCAGGCTTGAACCTGCCGCCGGGCATGAAGCTGCCGTTTTGATGTAGAAGGGAAGTAACTATTCCCTTTGTTGGCTCTCTAAAATGTCCGCCCTCGACAATCTCATCGAAGCGCTACGCGTGCTGCCAGGCGTTGGCCCGAAGTCCGCACAGCGCATGGCGTATCAACTCTTGCAGCGCGATCGGGATGGTGCCGCGAGATTGGGTGCAGCGCTGACCGGCGCCCTGCAATCCATTCGTCATTGCGCGCGTTGCAATACTTTCACCGAAGTGGAAGTTTGCGAACGCTGCCTCAATCCGCAACGCGATGCGACGACCTTGTGCGTCGTTGAAATGCCGGCCGACCTGGGCATGTTGGAACAAACGCTGACCTATCGCGGCATGTATTACGTGCTCATGGGCCGCATCTCGCCACTCGACGGCATCGGTCCGCGCGAACTCAAACTCGACAAGTTGATTACACGCGCCACCGATGGCGTGGTGGAAGAAGTCATCGTTGCCACCAACTTCACCAACGAAGGCGAAGCCACCGCGCACTACCTCGGCGAGATGCTGCGTGCACGCGGCCTCAAGGTCAGCCGCATTGCGCGCGGCGTGCCAGTGGGCGGCGAGATTGAGAATACGGACATCGGTACCATCGCACAGGCTTTGGTGGAGCGGCGTTCGTTATGAGAGGCCGTTCAAAGCAGAAAAAGGAAAATCAACATCTTTTACCACCAAGACACAAAGACCACAAAGTTTCACCAAGAGCAGACAATTGGTTTGCTTTGTGTACTTTGGTTTCCTTTGTGTCTTGGTGGTGAAGCTTTTGAATTCAACGGTCTCTACTATGACTTTGGCATGTAAACAGTCCCATTGATCGTTGTCGTCGGTAGTTTTACTTTCGGCCGCCGGATTTTCTCGCTCGGTGCGATCACTTCCGCCATGCCGCGAATGACAGCTTTGCCGTCCTGATTCGTTACGACGCAATCGAGGATCACGCGCTTCTTCTCGTCGGATTTTTCCTTGCAGGTGAGTGTCACCGTTAGTGTGTCGCCGATTTTCACCGGGCGCGAGAAACGAATTTGCTGGTCGACGTAGATGGTGCCGGGGCCGGGTAGCTGCGTGCCGAGCACTGTGGAGATGAGCGCGCCGCCGAGCATGCCGTGAGCGATGACGTCGCCGAATGGTGTGCTCCTGGCGTACTCCGCATCGAGATGCGCGGGATTTATGTCGCCCGATAGCGCAGCGAAGAGTTGGATGTCCTGCTCGCGGATGGTGCGCGTGAGCGACGCGGATTCGCCGATCTGGATTTCGTCGTAGGTGCGGTTTTCGATGAATTCTTGCATGAGGGTGCTCCTGAAAATTTTCTACTCGTCATTCCCGTTTTTGCAGAAATGACGAAGTCATAATTTGTCCAGCTCGATCTCGCCCACACTGTTGAACACGTAGTCCGGCTTATAGGGGAAGTGCGTCATGCTTTCGGGCGTAGTAACGCCCGACAACACCAATGCTGTTTTCATGCCCGCTTCCATGCCGCCGACGATGTCGGTGTCCATGCGGTCACCAATCATGACGGCGTTGTCGGGATGGACGCCCATCTTGCGGGTTGCCAATGTCATCATCAGTGCATTGGGTTTGCCGACGATATAGGGCTTCTTGCCGGTGGCGGCGGAGATGGCGGCGAGCAATGTGCCGGCCGCGGGTTCGTAGCCGCCTTCGACCGGATCGATCATGTCGGGATTGGTGCCGATGAATTTGGCGCCGTGGTCGATGAGACGCACGGCGCGCTTGAGCTGGCCGAAATTGAACATGGTGCTCTTGGCGACGACGACGTAATCCGGATTGGATTCGGAGATGGAATAGCCCACGTTGTACAACTCACTGATCAAACCGCCGCCGCCGACAACGAAGACGCTGGCATGTTCCTTTTGCGATTTGAGAAACATCGCGGTCGCCATTGCGCTGGTAATGAAGTTGTCGGTGGTCACACCGTGGATGCCCAGTTGTTCGAGCTTGAGCCTGAGGTCCAGCGGCGTTTGTTCGGCGTTGTTGGTGAGAAACAGAAAAGGCGTTCTGCTCGACAACAGCCGTTGCACGAATTCGAGGGCGCCCGGGATCAGCTGTTTGCCGCGATAGATGACGCCGTCCATATCGCACAGAATGCTCTTGGCCATATAAGTTGATGTTCCGAATTCGAAAATCAAAGTGTAGCGGTACTCGATGGCCGGCGTCTTTGATCCTGCGTCGACATGGCACTTTCTTGCTCATGTGTGTCGATGCAATCGATCTGGTTTCATGGCTTGGTTGAGGGAAAAATTGCGCGATCGGGTGCCGAATCGGCTACGCAAGATGGCGTGCCGCGAACTTTTCGTTGCCTGCAAAGCCAATGCCAGTATGGGTCTGCGCAAGCCGATCGAATGTAAGGCTTTAATAAAGGTGGTGGAATTCGTTATAATCCCGTGGATTTTGAAATTCGTAACTTCTCGAGGTTCTCAATGAGTGACGACAAACACGGCAGCGCTGTGGCGCACAGCAGTTCCGGTTGCGAAGATTGCAGCCGTCGCAATCTGCTGATCGCCACCACCGTTGTCGGTGGGGCAGCAGGAGTAGGTGCAGCAGTTCCTTTCGTAGCCAGCTTCATGCCTTCAGAACGAGCCAAGGCGGCCGGTGCGCCGGTCGAGGCCGATATCAGCAAGCTCGAGCCCGGCACCATGATGACAGTGGAATGGCAAGGCAAGCCGGTGTGGATCATTCACCGCACCAAGGAGCAACTGGCTACGCTGGACAAGGATACCGCCCAACTGGCGGACCCGAATTCTGTAAACTCCGATCAGCCTGACTACATCAAAGGGCCGTATCGCTCGATCAAGCCGGAATACATGGTCTGCGTCGGCATCTGTACGCACCTCGGCTGTTCGCCGTCGCCGAAGTTTGCACCGGGCAACGAGAGCGGGATGGGTAGCGATTGGCCTGGCGGCTTTTTGTGCCCATGTCATGGCTCGACTTTCGATCTGGCAGCCCGGGTGTTCAAGAACAAACCGGCGCCGGATAACCTGGTGATTCCGCCATACCGATACGTTAACGACACGACGTTGATGATCGGCGAAGACACCAAGGGGGCTTAAGCGATGACAACGAAAACACAAGCTCTTATGGGCTGGATCGATGCACGTTTTCCAGCGACGAAAATGTACAAGGAGCATCTGTCCGAGTACTACGCGCCGAAGAACTTCAATTTCTGGTACTTCTTCGGTTCGCTGGCGTTGCTGGTGCTGGTGAATCAGATCGTCACCGGCATTTTCCTCACCATGCACTACAAGCCCGACGCCTCGCTGAATGGCTCGGGTATTCCGGTGGCATTTGCCAGCGTCGAATACATCATGCGTGATGTGCCGCTCGGCTGGATCGTCCGCTATATGCATTCGACGGGCGCATCGGCGTTCTTCATCGTCGTGTATCTGCATATGTTCCGTGGCCTGTTGTACGGTTCTTACCGCAAGCCTCGCGAGCTGATCTGGCTGTTCGGGATGGCGATTTTCCTTTGTCTGATGGCGGAAGCATTTTTTGGCTATCTGCTGCCGTGGGGACAGATGTCCTTCTGGGGCGCGCAGGTCATCGTCAATCTGTTCTCAGCGATCCCTGTGATCGGCGCGAAGTTGTCGCTGTTTATTCGCGGCGACTTCGTGGTGTCCGACGCGACGCTCAACCGCTTCTTCTCGTTCCACGTGATCGCTATTCCGCTGGTGCTGGTTGGGCTGGTGGCTGCGCATATCGTGGCCTTGCATGAAGTCGGATCGAACAATCCGGACGGCGTCGAGATCAAGAAGCACAAAGATGCCAATGGCATTCCTCTCGACGGCATTCCGTTTCATCCTTACTACACGGTGAAAGATACGTTCGTTGCGGTGGTCTTCCTGATGGTATTCGCCTGCATCATTTTCTTCATGCCCGACGGCGGTGGCTACTTTCTGGAGGCC
>DASUGV010000528.1:0-7270 GCA_036273835.1 Rhodocyclaceae bacterium | reverse complement strand
GGCTGGATACGGCTGCTGCCTATGGTGAGGCCGAGGCGCGTTTGGGAAGCTGGCTTGCAGGCGACAAGACGTTCAAGATTTGTACAAAGCTGGCGCCGCCCGCGACAGGAGAATTCCTGGTCGACGCCGCTCAACGCAGTTTTGCGCGCAGTCTGCGGCGTCTGCGCAGGGATCGTGTCGATGCGCTATTGGTGCACGCCGCGAGCAGCTTGCTGAGCGAAGAAGGCGATGCGTTGTGGCGCTGGCTGACGGATTTGAGCATGAGCGGCGAAGTCGGTGGTATTGGCGTGTCTCTTTATGACGCCGTCGAGATCGATGCGCTGCTGCAACGTTACACGCCCGACTGGGTGCAAGTGCCGACCAGCGTATTCGATCAGCGCCTGCTTCGCTCCGGTCATCTGGCCAGACTATGGGGAGCCGGTATCAGTGTGCAGATTCGCTCTGTGTTGTTGCAGGGACTGGTCACGGCAGAACCCGACGCTTTACCGGAAGCGTTTGCAGGGGCCATTTTGCCGTTGAATAAGCTCGATGTGGCTGCGCAGGCCACAGGCGACACGAAGATAGATCTTGCGCTGTCCTTCGCTGCGACCTTGGCCGATGTCGAGTTGGCGGTGCTGGGTGTGACGACTGCAGATGAATTGCGCCAGTGTATTAATATCTTCAGGCGACCGGTCGTAACCGAATGGGCGCAATTTGCCTGCGTCGATCCGGCAGTGGTGGATCCAAGACGGTGGCCGATCGGTCTCAAACTATAGATGCAATTGTCATGAGTCAAGACAAAGTATTTCTCGATGGCGAAGGCGACGCGTGGTTCCGCCGCAACGCGGAGGCATTGTCCAAGCCCGAGCGTCCCGATTGGGTGCTGGACATGCTGGCCATGCTGGGTGCTCGCGCCGAGATATCGACAGTATGCGAAGTGGGTTGCGCCGATGGTTGGCGTCTGGCGCGTATTGCCATGCCGCTGCCGCAGGTTTCGCAGCGTGCGGGCTTCGATGCCAGCGCCGAGGCGATCGCCAACGGCAAACGTCGTTACAAGGGCCTCGATCTGCGCGTCGGCTCGGTCACTGCGCCGCCTTTCACGCAGCGATTCGATCTGGTCATCGTCAGCTTCGTGCTGCACTGGATCGATCGTGCCGAACTGGTCCATGCTATCGCAGCTATCGATGGGCTGGTCGCTCCAGGTGGTTGGCTGGCGATCGCCGACTTCTTGCCGGAGCGGCCGTGCAAGCGGCGTTACCATCATCGTGATGACATTATGCTATACACATTCAAGCAAGATTACGCGCAGGCCTTCACCGGCCTGGGTCTCTATGAAGAAGTGGCTCGGGTAACTTTTCCGCATAGCGTGGCGGGCGGAGTTATCGGGCACGCGGCAGCTGGCGAGCGCGCCAATTGCACGTTGCTCAGGAAGCCGCTCGACAATTATCCGGAGAGTTAGATGCCAAAAGCAATTGGCGTGCTGCAAGCGCGCATGTCCTCCACCCGCTTGCCGGGCAAAGTGCTTCTGCCTATTTTGGGCCGGCCGATGTTGACGCGCCAGATTCAGCGTCTGCGCCGCTGCAAACGCATGGATTTACTGGTCGTTGCGACGAGCACTGAAGGCATCGATCGGGATATCGAAGGTTTATGCAAGGCGGAAGGGGTCGCCTATTATCGCGGGGCTTTGGACGACGTACTCGATCGTTTTTATCATGCCGCCTTGCCTTACGAACCCAAGACAGTCGTGCGTCTCACCGGCGATTGCCCGCTCACAGACCCCGCACTGATCGATCGTATGATAACGGCATTCTCGGAGCGCGATGTCGACTATCTCACCAATGCCATCGAACCCACTTTTCCCGATGGCCTGGATGCCGAGGTCATGCGTTTCAGTTGCCTGGAAACCGCGTGGCGCGAGGCACGCCTGCCATCGGAACGCGAACACGTCACACAATTCATCAGCAATCATCCCGAACGCTTTCGCATCGGTCACTACAAGGAGTCGCCCGACCTCTCTCATCTACGCTGGACGGTGGACGAGTCTGCGGACTACGAATTGGTGACGCGCATCTACAAGGCGCTCTTCCCAGCTAATGAAGCTTTTACGACGCAAGATATTTTGCAGTGGCTGGCCGCGAATCCGCGGTGGAAAACTCACAATACCGCGCATCAACGCAATGAGGGGCTGGCGAAATCTCTAACAGCAGATGCGGATGTACAAATTCCCTCTCCCTGACAGGGGGAGGGTTAGGGTGGGGTGGAATGCTGGATATCGGGATGGCATGGCATTGTGGGACGCCACCTCTGGCCATATTGGGATGGAGCCGTATTGGTGTGAGATTTCACCCCCATCCCTAACCCTTCCCCCTTGAAGAGGGAAGGGAACATATGGCGGCTGCGCCTTAGATTTTTAATTGGAGGATTAAATGTCCGAACGATATCGCTGCTCCGAAGAGCTTCTCGAACGCGCGCTCAAGAGCATTCCGCTCGGGACGCAGACTTTCAGCAAGAGCCGCACGCAATATCCGTTTGGCATATCTCCCTATTTTATGGAGCGAGGCGAAGGCTGTCATGCGTGGGACGTGGACGGCAACGAATACGTCGACTTCGTGATGAGTCTTGCCGCCGTCACTCTGGGCTACAGCGATCCGTACGTGACCACGGCCGTGCGCAAGCAGCTCGACAACGGAGTGATTTATTCGCTGCCTCATCGCCTCGAGATGGAAGTTGCCGAGCAGTTGATCGAGCTCATTCCGTGCGCGGAAAAAGTGCGCTTCGGCAAGAACGGATCGGACGCCACCGCTGGCGCTATTCGCTTGGCGCGCGCTTTCACGGGACGCGAGCGCGTGGCAGTATGCGGTTATCATGGATGGCAGGATTGGTACATCGGCGCAACGGCGCGCCATCGCGGCGTGCCGCAGGCGGTGCGCGATCTAACGCACAACTTTCCATTCAACGATCTGGCTGCGCTCGAAGTCTTGTTCGAGTCGCATCGCAACGAATTTGCCGCCGTCATTCTGGAGCCCATGAACGTTACGCCGCCTGCGCCAGGGTATCTCGAAGGCGTGCGTGAACTTGCGCACAAACACGGCGCGCTGCTGGTGTTCGACGAAACCATCACCGGTTTCCGCTATGAAGTGGGTGGTGCGCAGCAACGCTTCGGCGTGACGCCGGATCTTGCAACCTTCGGCAAGGGCATGGCAAATGGATATCCGGTCTCGGCAATCGTAGGTCGCGCGGACGTCATGAAATTGATGGAGGAAATATTCTTTTCCTTCACCTTCGGCGGCGAGCTGCTGTCTTTGGCCGCAGCCAAGGCGACTATGGAAAAGTTGCAGCGCGAACCGGTCATCGAGCATCTCAAAACGACTGGCGCACGCGCCATGCAAGGTTTGGCTGCTTGCATCGAACGGCACGGACTTGCCGATGTCATGCACGTGGCGGGCGATGCGACGTGGTCGTTTCTGATTTTGAAAGACGCGCCGGTTGCGAGCAGTTGGGAGATCAAGACGCTACTGCTGCAGGAGTTGTTCGCGCGCGGCATACTGACTCTGGGCACGCTGAATCTTTGTTATGCGCACCAGGCTACCGACATCGATCGCTTGCTAACGGTGTACGATGAGGTTCTTGCCGTTATTGCGCGCGTGCTGAAATCGGGCGACGTGCGCGCAGCGTTGCGTTGTGCTCCGTTAGAGCCTTTGTTCAAACTTCGATAGTTCAGTTATTACATCCATGCGTGTTGCTTTCCGTACCGATGCATCTAGCCAGATCGGCCTCGGTCATGCGATGCGATGCGTCGCGCTCGCGCAGGCACTCTCCGCGTTGGGCGCAACGGTATTTTTCATTGCACGGCATATGCCTGCGTCGACCGCAGCGCGCATCCGCGATCTGGGCTTCGGACTCTTCATGCTCGAACCGGCCAGTTCCGGACAGCCGCTGGTGAAGACAAATGAATATGAAGAATGGTTAGGCGTGCCCTGGCTGGCGGATGCGGAACAGACGCTGCAGGTGTTATCCGACGAAGGCCGCGTGGATTGGCTGGTTGTCGATCACTACGCATTGGATGAGCGCTGGGAGACCGTGACGAGCGCCGCGACAAATCATATTGCCGCGATCGACGATCTGGACAATCGCTCGCATCATTGCGATCTACTCATCGATCACAACCCTTCGCTGTCCGATACGCCGCGTTATACCACTCACACGCCCAGCAATTGTTTGCGCTTGCTTGGCCCCCGTTATGCCTTGTTACGGCCCGAGTTTGCCGATGCACGTGGCGATGCCGCGCCGGTGCGCAACAAGTTGAAGCGCTTGCTCATCTCGCTCGGCGGTGCCGATCCTGCAGGCGTGACCGGTCATGCGCTGGCTGCGCTGTTGCCGCTCGCATTCGAAGGGTTTGCACTGGATGTGGTGCTGGGTAGCGCCTCGACGCAACGCGCGGCCGTCGAAAAAGCTGTTGCCGCCATTCCTTCCGCGAAACTGCACGTCGACGTTGCCGATATGACGTCGTTGTATCTTGCCGCCGACCTCGCGGTAGGCGCTGCCGGCACTAGCGTGTGGGAACGTTGTTCGCTCGGTCTGCCGACCATTCTTCTGACGCTGGCGGACAACCAGCGCGCAGGCGCTCAGGCACTTGCCGAACGCGGCGCATGTATTCATCTTGGCTCCGCCACTGCCCAGCATATGGTGGCCATGACCGGCCTCGTGCGCGCACTGGCACAAAGCCCCGGCTGGTTGTCGATTCTGTCGCGCACCGCTGCTGCGGTGTGCGATGGCTACGGTGCATCGCGCGTTGCCGCGCGCATGGAATCCTTCGACATGCGTCTGCGCGCCGTGGTTGTGGCTGACGTTGAAGCGCTGTGGAACTGGCGCAATGACGAAATCAATCGCCGCTACGCCATCGACCCGCGTCCCATTCCGCGCGACGCACACCAAGAATGGTTCGAAGCGCGCATGTCGGATGACGATTGCATATTGCTGATCGCCGAAGACAACGTGGGCCCTATCGGTGTCTTGCGTTACGAGATCATCGATCTGCGTGCGACCGTGTCGGTCTACCTTGTGCCTGGCCGCCATGGTCAGGGCAGAGGCGGCGTGCTGCTGCTGGCTGGCGAGCGCTGGTTACGCAGCAACCGTTCGGATGTCTATGCCATCGAGGCGGAAATACTGATCGACAATCAAGCGTCGCTCAATGTGTTTGCAGAGTCCGGTTACGTCGAACAAAGCCGCATATTCATTAAGCATTTGGTGGAGGAGTTGCGATGAGCATCCGTATCGGGCATCACCAGGTGGGCGTCGATCACGCGCCATTCATCATTGCCGAGATGAGCGGCAACCACAATGGCTCGCTCGATCGCGCACTGGAAATCGTCGACGCCATTGCGGCCAGTGGCGCGCAGGCGCTCAAGCTGCAAACCTACACTGCGGATACGATGACGCTGAATCTGGCCGAACGCGAATTCCGCATCGACGACGCGAAGAGTCTGTGGAACGGCCGCACGCTCTACGATTTGTATCACGAAGCGCACACGCCCTGGGATTGGCACGCGCCGATCTTCGAACGCGCGCGCAAGAAAGGGCTACTGGCCTTCTCCACGCCATTCGATGCGACGGCGGTCGACTTTTTGCAAGATCTCGATGTGCCGTGCTTCAAGATCGCGAGCTTCGAGAATGTCGACCTTCCGCTGATTCGCAAAGTCGCCGCCACCGGCAAGCCGATAATCATCTCCACGGGTCTGGCGAATCTCACCGAAATCGGCGAAGCAGTTAGCGCGGCGCGCGACGCAGGTTGCCGCGAGCTTGTCTTGCTCAAATGCACCAGCAGTTATCCGGCGTCGCCCGCCGAAAGTCACCTGCGCACGATTCCGCATTTGCGCGATGCGTTCGGCGTAGAGGTCGGTTTGTCCGATCACACGCTGGGTGTGGGCGCAGCCATTGCCGCAGTTGCGCTCGGCGCATGCGTCATCGAAAAGCACGTCACGCTCGATCGTCATGACGGCGGCGTCGACAGCGCTTTCTCATTGGAGCCTCAGGAACTCAAATTATTGGTGGAAGAAACCGAACGTGCGCGTCAATGTCTGGGCGTGGTGCACTACGGCCCCAGCGAACGCGAACGCGCTTCGTTGCAATTCCGTCGTACGCTCTACGTGGCAAAAAACGTCAAAGCAGGAGAATTGTTTACCGCGGAAAATGTAAGGGCAATTCGCCCTGGCTATGGCTTGTTGCCCAAGCACACGGAAGCGGTGATCGGCCGCCGTGCTTCCAGGGATATCGAGCGCGGCACGCCTATGACATGGGAATTGCTGGCCTAATCGATTGGCCTGATCGATTCATATTCGACATCATATCCGGCGCGTAGAACGCGCATCGGCAAGCGCTATATTCACCAGCCAGGTCAGCAGGCTATACACCAGCGCACCCCACATCGCCGACCATAAATCCGGCACACGAAATCCAGCGACCAGATCCGACACCAGCCAAAAGCACAGGCCGTTTATGACAAGTGCAAAAATGCCCAGCGTAAGAATCGTGATGGGCAGCGTCAGAATCAGCAACACCGGCCGAATGAGCGCATTCACCAAGCCCAGCAGCAGCGCGGCAGCAAGCGCTGCCATGTAGCTTGTGACGCTGATCGAACTGATAATTTCCGGCACGATCATCAGCGCCAGCGCGTTCAGTGCCCAACGTATTAATAGTTTCATTCAAATTCTCCGATTGACGAAACGGTGTCGAATTCCTGAAAAAAACATGGCTGTTAAATATATCGAAGCTGCGCAAGTCCCTTCCCCCAGAAGGGGGAGGGCGGAGGGTGGGGGTGCAACGATACACAAAGTTTCATCTTGGCCAGAACACCCCCCATCCTAACCTTCCCCCTTGAAAGGGGAAGGGACTTTCTGCGGCTACCTTCCTGTTTTCTGTTTCAGCGCTTCCACAATGCGCAGCAACACGCCTTCAAGATTTTCCATTATCTCGTTATTCCAAAACCGTAATACTCGAAAACTGTGTTGCTCCATGAACGCAGTGCGTCGCTCGTCGTATGAAACTTCGTCGGCGTGTTGACCGCCGTCCGCTTCGACAATTAGACCCGCCTCAACACAGGCGAAATCAGCAATGTATGTGCCTACTGGATGCTGACGCCGAAAGCGTTGTCCTGCGAGTTGTCTATTGCGTAACGCAGCCCACAATTTTTTCTCCGCCAACGTCATAGTGCTTCTGAGTTCGCGGCTGCGGACTTTGGTGTCACGAGCTATGCGTTCAGACATTGCATACGCGCTCCGAAAAAATTCCCTCC
>DASUGV010000527.1:0-13279 GCA_036273835.1 Rhodocyclaceae bacterium | reverse complement strand
CCTTGGCGCCTTGCCACCAATGAGAGATACCGCGACGTCATCAAGACTCTGATGACACTTTCGACCGCGTCGCTTTTGCTTCCTGTCTTTTTTGCCCGAGAATTTCTCGGAATAGACGGAAAAACTCCGCTGAAAAATGTTGCAACTCCGTCGCTTTATTGTTCATGGGGAATGTTTGCGTTAGCCATTACTTCGGGTATTGCATTTCATTTTCTGTCTGCCAAGTGGACTCGCCTAGCGTGGGGTAGAGAAGCAAGAATTTTTTGTATACATGTCACGGACGACGGGATAGAAAGAGGCTTGGACTTTTTTTTCTGGGCCACCGCATTTGGTTTTGTTGCCGGCCTTGTTTTTGTTCTTGTCTTTTTGTATGGCGTTCGTTCTTAGAACTTTCTTTATTTGACTGCCAACGCCACCCGCCGCAACCCTTCATCCAGCAAACCTCTGCTGCAGCCAAAATTCAATCGCACAAATCCCGGCGCGCCGAAATCGCGGCCGTCGGACAGGCCGACGCCGTGCGCTTCAAAGTGCGAGGCGGGATTCGATAGTTCCAGTTCGCGACAATCGATCCATGACAGATAGGTAGCTTCTACGGGTGTCGTGGATAGGCCGGGAATAGCAGCGATCGCTTCTTGTACGCGTTGCGCGTTGCTGCGCAGATAATCGAGCAGGACGCTGCGCCATGCTTTGCCATTTCGATAGGCAGCTTCGGTCGCCACCATGCCGAGTACATTGGGGCGCGGGATGAGGCCTTGCATGGCGTGCTGATATCGATTGCGCAGCATCGCGTTAGGGATGATGGCAAAGGCGCAATACAGGGATGCGACGTTCCAGGTTTTCGATGGCGCCATGAGCGTAATGGTGCGTTGTGCGATGCTCTCATCGAGCGCAGCGATGGGAATGTGCGGCTTAGCCGGGTCTAACACCAGGCCGCAATGAATCTCGTCGGAGCAAATGACAAGGTCATGCTTCTCCGCCAGTGCTCCGAAGCGCAACAGCTCATCACGACTAAACACGCGGCCGACCGGATTATGTGGATTGCACAGCATCAGCAGACGCGTGTTCGCTTCAATACGCGCGGCGATGTCATCCCAATTGCATTCCCAGCGTAAATTCTGCTTGATCATGTCGCTGCGGATCAAGCGTCGACGGGTGTTGCCGGGTGCGGTGAGGAACGGTGGATAAACGGGTGTCAGCGACAGCACACTATCGCCCGGCTCGCCGGCGATCATGCAAGCTAGATTGAAGCCCGTGACCATGCCGGGCAACCATACTAGCCAGCTTGGGTCGATACGCCAGCTGTGGTCTTGTGCGATGCCTTCGACGATGGCTTCGATCAACGAGTCCCAGGGTTCGGCATAGCCGAAGACGCCATGATCGATGCGCTGTTTAAGCGCTTCCAGTATTGGAGGTGCGGCGGCGAAATCCATATCCGCGACCCACATCGGCAGCACGTCGCGACCCGCATAGCGTTGCCACTTTATGCTATCGGAATGGCGACGATCCGGTGGCGTGTCGAAGTCGTACATCGTAGCTTGTCGACTACAACGCGCGAATCTTGCCGATCAAAGCGGTGGTCGAGCGATCCACTTCAAACGGTATGGAATGTACGCTGCCGCCCCATGCTATGACTTCTGCATAGCCCACGATTTTCTCCACAGGCCAGTCGCCGCCTTTTACGAGCACGTCGGGCCTGCATTGCAGGATACGCTCGATGGGTGTGTCTTCGTCGAACCAAGTAACCAGATCGGCGCAACCGAGTGCGGCCATGACAACGGCGCGATCTTCGAGCGGATTGAGCGGACGGTCGTTGCCTTTACCAAGACGCTTCACGGATGCGTCCGTGTTGAGCGCAACGATCATGGAGGCGCCGAGCGCACGCGCTTGACCGAGATAGGTGACATGGCCGCGATGAAGAATGTCGAAGCAGCCATTAGTGAATACGAGTGGACGTGAGAGGTGCGCGATACGCTCAACGAGTTGATCCGGCGGACATATCTTGGCTTCGAAGGTGGGGCATGGGTAATGCATAGCAGATTACGCCGCAACGGTTCCATCCAGCGATTTGCGATAGCGGTTCAGTTCAGTGATCGTTTCGAACGTTTGACCGAACAACGTGGATAGATTGCGCAGGATGCCGCCGATGACACGTGATTCCTGCTCTTTGCCGAAGTCGATCTGCTTGTCGAGCCAGTGCTCCAGCCATTCCGGATCAGGCAGGCGCGATTGAATAGTGTCATTGGGATAGTGTTCTTTGCTGACGTGCAAGTTGGTCGGATGCAGGGGCTTGCCGGTGCGGCTGCTGGCGGCCATTAGTACGCCGATCTTGGCGAACGATGCGCGGGCTGCATCGCCATCTTGTTCGATAGCGCGTTTCATGAACTTGAGGTAAGCGCCGCCGTGCCGCGCTTCATCGCGCGATAAAAGGTCGTAAATCTTCTTGATGACCGGTTCAGTATGCCAATCGGATGCACGGCGGTACCATTGCGTGAGGCGGACTTCTCCGCAAAAATGCAGCATCAGCGTTTCCAGCGCCGGCGCTGGATCGAACTGAAAGCGTATCGCGTGCAGCTCTTCCTCGGTCGGTACAAGATCAGGGCGGAAACGAGAGAGGTATTCCATCAGCACAAGCGAATGCTTCTGCTCTTCGTAGAACCACACCGACATGAAAGCTGAGAAATCCGAGTCGTGTCGGTTGTCGCGCAGGAACATTTCAGTGGCTGGCAGCGCTGCCCATTCTGTGATGGCATTCATCTTGATAGTGAGCGCCTGCTCGTCGGTCAGCAGCGAAGCATCGAAGCTGGCCCAGGGCACATCGGTATCCATGTTCCAGCGGGCGGCTTCCAGCGATTTAAATAATTCGGGATAAAGCATTCGTGTTCCTCGATAGCTTGCCAGGAGAGCGTAGTCGTCTCCAAGATAGTCCCTCATTGTAAACGTCTTGTATTACGCGTGTAGTGCAAGTTTGGATATTGCTGTTAACGCTGTGGTTTTTGCCTCCGGAACCTTTGCATCAAACTCTGTAAGGAATCGCGGACTCATGCGCAAATGCCGCCGCGCATGCAATGTGACAAACGGATGACAGTTAGGTGCCAACAAAGTTTTGAACTCGCACTAGTCATTTGGCATATATTGCAATTCCGAACAGGCAATGACCGGCCAAAGTTTGCAGCAATTGTCACGATCCTGCCAAAGAGCTTTTCGTCCCCCGATTGCCCGGAAACCCCTCGGGATAGCGCCTTTCGCGCCGTTTATCGGCGAGTTGATACGTCTGGCTCTCCTTGTTCATGCCGGTTTGCGGTAATCTTGGCATCTTGTCGAATTATTGATCTGCTGACACGCAGACAAACCTACTGCCGAGTCGCGATGAATCCATTTGTCCGCAATATTTTGCTGGTCGACGATCATGCGCTTTTGCAGCACGCGCTAGCCGCCATGCTCGAATCTCTCCTGGCGGGCGGCGACATTGTTTGCGCCGCGTCGGCGCAGGAAGCCGTCTCCGCCCTGCGCGGGGGCAAGAAATTCCACCTGATCCTGCTGGATCTCAAACTACCGGATAGCGATGGTTTGCGCTTGCTGAGCTTGCTGCGCAAGGAGGCGCCCGGTGTTCCAGTCGCCGTGTTTTCGGGGATGGACGCGCCGATATATCGTCAACTTGCGCGTGAAGCCGAAGTCGACGGCTACATCAGCAAATCGATGGCGCCTGCGGCACTGGTGGACGGGGTACGGACGCTACTGTCGGGCCGCCGTTTCTTCGACGACATGGTCGATCGCCGTCTGGTTGCGGGAGAAACGCGCGCGCGTCCGCGCCTGTCGCCAAAGCAGGAGCGGGTGCTGTGCTGCTTGATGGAAGGTTTGTCGAACAAGGAAATCGCGCAGCGACTCGATCTTTCCGAACGCACAGTGAAAATGCATTTGACATCTGTCTATCATGTGTTGGGCGTCAACACTCGCTCGCAAGCGATCTTGATTGGACAAACACTCAATCTTTCCATGCCGGCGCCGGACGCTTGACAGGAATGAGTGATCGGCAATGGGATGTACCGCATTGGCGTTCTGCGCCGCTGGCTATTGTCTATGCGCTGCTCGCGAGTTTAGGCTTGTGCGCGAGCGTGTTTCCCCGTTCCGGACTTGAATGGCTGTGGTTCATTGTTCTTTGGATATGCCTTGTAAGCTGCTGGTGGACATTGCTTCGTATCACATCGATCGAATCTCAAGCTGACGCGCCAACGCAGCCTGCCGTAGCTATCGCCGGGAAAGTAATCGCATCGACGGCATCGAACGACGCAACCCGAATTCTGCAAAGCGAAGCGGCGCAATTTCTTTCCCTGGCGGGTCATGATTTACGTCAGCCCATGCAGGCGATCGCCTTATTTTCCGCAACGCTCGCTGCGCACGATTTGCCGGAGCCTTCGCAGAAGCTGGTATCCGGAATCGAAGCCGCGGCGGAAACTTTGTCCACACAATTCGAAGAAGTCATTGCCATTGCCAAGCTGGAAGGCGGTCGAGTGTCGTTCAATCCGACATCGGTATCGATGCGCGCGATGTTAGCCAGTAGTGTGGCGGCGCAAATGAGTGCGGCACACGATAAGGATTTACATTTACGGCATGTATCGACAAGCCTGCGTGCACAGGCAGACGAAACGCAACTTGCCAATGTACTCGACAGGCTTATCGCACATGCTTTGCGGATAACCGAAACAGGTGGAGTGGTGGTGGGATGCCGGCGTCGGGGCGACCGTGTGCGCGTGGAAGTCTGGGACAGCAGTCCGGGCATTGCCGCCGAATTCGAGGGCGAAGTATTCCAGCCTTTTTCAAAATATGGCCAGCGTCTGCCCGACCATGCGCTCGGGTTGGCATTGGCGCATCGATTGGCGTTGCGCATGGGCGGCGAGATCGCCTTGCGTTCCAGACCGGGCAAAGGCAATGTCTTCACGTTGTCGCTGCCACGTGTTACGGGACGAAATGGGCAGTAAATGCGCATCTCCAATGCCGGTCCTTGTGTCTCGTTCTTGCTGCGGATATCAATCCAGCTTCTTCAGATATTCCTTGGTAAAAACCTTGTCGGGCAAATCGCGCATTTTCATTGAGTTGTATTCCATTACGGAGACTTCGCCTTTCTTCAACGCGTCTTCCATGATCAGCCGAGTAGGCCGCACGCGGCCGCCAAGAGGTTGAAAATTTTCATAGCTGCAGGTTTTCAGCAGGCGGTTACTGACAGAGTAGAACTCGGCCCGGTAGGGATAGTTGTTCGATTGCTTGATCCAGTATATTACTTTGGCATAGGTGACGCTGTGGTCGATCGCGTCGAGTTGCAACACCTGATAGGTTTCGCCATCGATGGTATCGACCCGCAGCAGTTTTGGCGTATAGTCGCCAGCAAAATTGGCACGCGCAAGATCGCCATAGGCCACTTCACCCGTCATGCGTTGCGCCACCGAAAGGCGCACGGGTTGAGATACACTTGGCATAAACAGCCAGAGGTCGCGGGCTTTCATCAGGAGTAACTGGCCGCGATCGGCGTCTGGCTCGACGACCATGACAATGGTATTGTCGTTGCCCTTTGACAATACTCTGTATTTGCGCAGTTCCGGTGCGTCATCGGGCGTCTTGGATGTGATGTCGATATCGACCTGAAAGCCTTCGGCTGGGAAACGTACCCGATCGGCATTTTCGACAAGTGTACGCGCCGTATCGCTATCATCCGCCCGAACGACAGGTGCTAAGCTTGTAAGCGACGCGACGGCCAAAACGAGTGCGGCAACTCGAGCGGCCATCGTGAAACCCGAGGAAAGTTGTATCGGCATGTGGGTCTCCGTTGTTCGAGAGGTTTGTAAGGATGGCCCCGCAGCCGGGTCTTGGCAAGGAGGTGCGCGATGAACGTTGTGCAGGTCGAGCAGGTCAGCAAAGATTATCAGCTCGGGGAACAACGCGTACTGGCGCTCAAGAATGTGTCGTTGTCGATCGAGGAAGGCGTCTTTCTCGCAATTGCCGGACCATCCGGTAGCGGCAAGACCACTTTGCTCAATCTGATTGGCTGCATCGATCAAGCCAGCACTGGCCGTATCTTGATCGACGATCAGGACGTTGCAGGAAAGAATTCCGACGAGTTGGCGGAGTTGCGCAATAGCACCATCGGATTCATTTTTCAGACCTTCAATCTGCTACCCGTTCTCACGGCGGCGGAGAATGTGGAATATCCGCTGCTGCGCCGGCAAGACATCACGGTCGAAGAGCGGCGCGTGCGAGTACGCCAGATGCTCGAACTGGTTGGCCTGGGCGGGTTTGCGGACCGCCGTCCCAATCAGCTTTCCGGCGGCCAGCGTCAGCGCGTAGCGATTGCACGCGCACTGGCCGTGCAACCGCGCATTGTGCTGGCTGACGAACCAACGGCCAATCTGGATCGCAAAACGGGCAACGAGATATTGCAATTGATGCGTGCCCTGAACAAACGGCTGGGTACGACTTTCATTTTTTCGACGCATGACAAACGCGTAATGGCGATGGCCGACCGGCTGGTGCGCATCGAGGATGGCGAGATTGTATTGTTTGGAAAGCGTGTGGCGGATCGCTGGTCCTATGTGAGCGAGCGGCGGCACCAGAAAAATATTGCCGGCAGAACGACGGAGGCTTCCTGATGAAGGTAGAACGCAAGCAAGCACTGATGAAATATTCGCAACGAATATTTATCGGTATGCTGTTGGCAATGAACGCCGGCTTTGCTGTCGCTCAGTCGCGCGATTCGTTGTTTGACGACGACGATAAAACGCCCCCACCGCCCGCGACAAAACAATCGGATGCGTCTGTACCGGTCGCGGCAAAAAAAGAGGAAGCACCTCCTGCTTCAAACACGCGCTTCTCGGGCAACCTCGAATTTCGCGCGACCCGCAGCATCGATGACCCTGAACACTGGTCGGGATTGCGTTTGCGTACTAACCTCGGCGCACAAGGTGGTAGCAGCGGACTCAAGTGGAAGCTTGGCATTCGCGCGGATGCAGACGCCGCTTACTGGGGACGGAACAAGAATATCTATCCGCCTGCCGTGCGCGACGATCAGCGTACGGACGTGGAGTTGCGCGAGAACTATGTCGACACCACGGCGGGCGATTGGGACTTGCGTCTCGGTAAGCAGTTCATCGTCTGGGGCGAGATGGTGGGGCTCTTCGTGGCAGATGTCGTTTCGCCGCGCGATCTGCGTGATTTCGTGTCCACCGATCTCGAACCGATCCGCCGCACGCAGTGGGCCGCGCGTGCGGAGCGCTTCGATGGCGACTGGCATAACGAAGCGATATGGGTGCCGGTGCAGACCTATGACAATATCGGCAAACCCGGCTCTGAGTTCTATCCTCAGCTGGCGCCGAGCGGCACGCCTTATACGGTCAATGAAGAAGAGCGTCCCAAGCGCGATTTCGACAACGGTAGTTTTGGATTGCGCTCCAGCGTGCTCAAGAATGGTTGGGATTTGTCGGCGCTCGCTTATGTCAGTCGTAACGTGTCGCCTGTATTCGAACGGCAGATCACGCCCTCAGGGTTGGTGTTTACGCCTGTGCATGATCGCATTCGCCAGTTCGGCGGCACTTTCTCCAAGGACGTTGGCGGCGTCATTGTTCACGGCGAGGGCGTATGGTCGTCAGGCAAACGCTTTACCGTGACGCGGCTGGATGATGACGATGGTCTAATGCGATCGGGATCTTTCGATTACGCTTTTGGCGCGGACTTTACGCTGCCTGCCGATTCGCGCTTGAACGCGCAAATCTATCAGCGTGTGCTGACGCATCACGATGACACCATGCTGGTCGACAAAGCCGAGACCGGCGCGAGCCTGCTCTATAACATCCAATGGCATCGTAATTGGGAAGCACAGATGTTGTGGGCGACCAGTCTCAATCGTAGCGAGGGCTGGATCAATCCATTGCTGACATGGAAGCCATGGCAGGATACGCGCTTACGTCTGGGCGCCGATTTCTTCTATGGACCGCCGACGGGCGCCTTCGGCTCGCTCGATGACAAAGATCGTGTCTATGTTGAAATGCAGCAAACGTTCTAATGCCAAATGCATAATAGATATCCGCTACATCTATCGTGATTGCTTGGCGTGGCGATCGATCTGTTCGTTGATAGCGGTCCATATCGGACGTATGAATGTTCGCAGTTCGGAGACGATTTCCGGTACATGCATGACGGACGGCAAACGCAGACCGTGATGTTCGATCGGTGATCCGATCGGTACGATCTTGACGCCGATGCGTGCGAAGTGTGTTGCCAAGCGTGGTTCGGTCAACACAAACAGGGTGTCGATCTCGCGCCGATGCGCAATGGCCAGAGTGCCAAGATAAAGTCCGACCGGAATGTATGGAAAGCGTGGTTGCTCGGCTGTGCCGAAGTCGTCGCGGTTTATCGATAGGCTGGTGTTGCGCTCGTTCTTACGCTTGCGATAAGGTCCCCTCACTGCGAGTCGTGAAACTTCCGCAATGCGCTTGCGCGGCAAGCGTGCTGGATCGACGATTGCACGATCGATCGAGTCGACACACACGCGCTCGAAGGGTAATTCAAAATCTTCTCCGTCCTGCTGTGCCAGCACAAGACGGCTGCAACCCACCAGGTCGTGTGCCGAATCGCTTTTGCGCAACAGGCAATGCAAACTATGGTGGTCAAATCCGTCCGACTCCTTGCCTTCGGCGTTGAGCGGCTCGTACTGAAGATCCTCGCAATAGACCTCGTGACGGATGCGGTAAACGCAATTGCGCGTGGCTTCATCCGTGGCGTGTACCACTTCGAAATATTTCTTGAACCCTTCGCCCAAACTGAACGGACCGAACATTTCTCGCCTCCGTGACTTATTCCTTCAGCATAGACGCTGTTGGCATCTCTGTTGACATATTTGGCTCACACATTCTGGCGCAACGCTTCGACAACGGGAATCCGGGAAACTTTCCATGCCGGAAATAGCGAAGCCAAAATGGTTCCGATGAGTCCGATCAATGCGCTGCTGAAGACGAGCCAAGGAGTGAAGCGAATGCTGGCGACATAACCTTGGCTGGAATTGGGTGGCGGCGGCATGGGAATGCCGAGCTGGTTGATGCCCGTGGCGAGGAGCATGCCGACGGCGGCGCCCAGCGCGGCGCCGAACAGTCCAAGCAGAGTGCTTTCGAGCACGACCTGCTTGAACGTGTCGCTGGTGTGATCACCTAACGCGCGGGCCGTTCCGAATTCGCCGACGCGTTCCATGATGCTCATGTTGACGCTATTCGATACGCTGAGCAGCACCATGATCAGAATGATCCACTGCAACACACCAAACTGGCTTTGATAGAGGGCTACCGTTTTGTCATAAAAATCCGACAGCTGACGCCACGTCTTTATTTCGAGCGAAGGATTGTTGATGATGCCGACAAGCCGCGCTTGAGCTGAATCGGTGTCACGCGTGCTGCGTAGCGAAACGACAATCAGATTGACGCCCTGAGTGAGTAGTAGCTCTTGCGCAGCGGCCAACTGGATGCGGATTGCGCGTGCATCATAGTCCTTGGAGAAGCTCCGAAAGACACCTGCGACGCGAAATTCCTGCGTATTGATAGCGCCATCCGCGGTCGCTACCAACAAAGTGACATGGTCGTCCGGTTTGAGCGCTAGCGAGGCGGCTACACCTTCGCCGATCAATATGCCTTCGGCATCCGAGTCCGTGAGCGCATTGCCTGCAACGATCTGCAATAAGCTGCCGAGCTTTGCTTCTTTGGCCGGCTCGACGCCTTCGCCGATGATGGCAAGATCGCGTTTTCCGTTGTTGAGCGATCCCGAAAATGTCAGGCGCGACATGACATCGGTGACTTCTGGTGCGCGGTGTGCCAGCACGCTGATATCTTCGGGATGATCGACTAGGTAACGCTCGGGATAACGCGAACCCTTGGTCAAATAATCCCGTTTGAATATCTGGATGTGCCCGGTCTGCGAGTGAATAGTCGCTTCGCCGAGTTGCACGAGAACGTCCTGCACGAAACCACCGGCGAGAATCAGGCCGGTCACACCGAATACGATGGCGGTCAGCGTCATCATGGAACGCAGCTTGTGACGCAGCAAGTTGCGCGTGGCTAGTTTGATTCGTTGCGTATTCATCGGTTGTGGCGGAGCGCGTCGACGATGTTGGTGCGTGAAGCTTTCCAGGCCGGATAAGCCGAGGCAAGCAGTGTCGTGACGACAGACAGCATGAAAGCGCTCATACCCAAGCTGAAGGAGAACTGTATTTGTCCGGTGAAGCCGCGCGATGCGCCGGGCGGGGCGGGCATTGGAATACCGATCGACGAAATGATGTGCGCCAGTGCTGCGCCGATTGCTACGCCCGCAATACCGCCGGTAATGCCGAGCAGACCGCCTTCGATGAGAAATTGGCGCAGCACATCGCGACGGCGTGTGCCAAGCGACATCACTGTGCCGATCTCCGGCGTGCGCTCAATGACCGCCATGGAGAGCGTGTTGCTGATGCTGAGTACGATGATGACGGCGATGATGAGCTTGACGACTTCGACCTGCTTCGAAAACAGATTGCGTGTTTTCACATAGAAATCGGCCAGATCGATCCACGGTACCAATTGATATTTATCGCCGTCGATTCTGCTGCGCAGCCGATCGATGACCGTGTCCGTCTGATCGGTATTTTTGAGCAGCGCAATCCAGGTTGTCGCGCCGCGAACACGCATCAGCGAACGCGCTGTCTCGATGGGGAGTCGCAGCGTCGTGTCGTCATAAGCTTTCACAGCCGTATAGAACAAACCGCGCACCGTACATTCGACCGCATTGACGCCGCCTTTCTTGGTGTTGGCCAATAGTACGACCGTGTCGCCAGGCTTGACGCCAAGATTGAGAGCCAGCCCTTCGCCCATAATCAAGCCGCGTGGCGCCGATGCACTGAGACCTTGACCCGATACGATTTGTACCCACTTCGACAGTGGTACTTCCGCAATCGGATCGACGCCCTCGCCCAGAAAAGATACGCTAGCGTCACCATGGCTGATCAAACCACCGAACGCCAATCGTGGTGCTAGCGTTTGAACTTCGGGACGTTTACGAACCAGATCGAGTTCAGGGGATTGTTCGGGTAGAAGATAGGCATACGGATCGGCAATGCCTTTCTGAAAGTAGTCGGGGCGTACGATTTGAATGTGGCCGAGATGCGAGTAAATCGTTGCTTCGCGCATCGCGTAAAGCGTCCATTCGATGAATCCGCCCGCGAGCAAATAGGCAACGGTGCCGCCGACGATGATGAGTAGGGAAAACGCTGTCCGCCGCGGCTGCCTCATCTGGTTGCGTAGTGCGATCCACAAGTCCAGCAGCAACGTTGTAGCCATGTTCTGCATCCGGGTGCTGAAATCTGTGCTGAAATAGGAATAGGCCATTGAACTTTCCACGCGCCCCTCGTCGATTCGCATCATACGACGCAGCGCAGATTACTGACACATGGATATTTGTGACGGACAATATCGCCTATGGTTGTATGACAAATGACCGGCGCCGTATAGTGGATATTAACGGCGCACTTTCTCTCAACTCAAATAAGTAATTATTTCAAGAGACGCAAATGGCGGAGCCCCTCGTTGAGTCCTACGAATACGATCAGGCGTTTGCGCGCAACATCGGTTGGGTGACGGTGCAAGAACAAACCCGGCTGCGGAATATGCGCATTGCCATTGCGGGCATGGGTGGCGTGGGGGGAAGTCATCTGATCACATTGGCGCGTCTCGGTATCGGGCGGTTTACGATTGCCGACGGCGACAGTTTCGAACTGGTTAACTTCAATCGCCAAATCGGCGCCACGCTCGACACGCTAGGGCGCTCCAAGACGGAAGTGCTGGCTGAAATGCTTCGCAAAATAAATCCCGATGTGGATGTGCGAGTATTCAATGGGCGAGTACATCAAGATAATCTGGCCGAGTTTCTTGATGGCGCTGATGCGTACGTCGATAGTCTGGATTTTTTTGCGTTTGAAGCGAGGCGACAAACTTTTGCCATGTGCCATCGGCTGAAAATTCCGGCTGTCACCGCTGCGCCGCTTGGCATGGGATCGGCTGTGTTGAGTTTCCTTCCTGGTCGCATGAGCTTCGAAGAGTACTTTCGTTTGGAAGGTCATTCGGAACAGGAGCAGGCTATCCGTTTTCTAATCGGCTTGTCGCCCGCCATGTTGCAAAGAGCATATCTTGCGGATGCTTCGCGCGTAAATCTCGCCGAGCATCGTGGGCCATCGACGATCATGGCTTGCCAGATGTGTGCTGGTTTTGCGGCGACCGAGACGCTCAAGATACTGCTAGGACGCGGCAAGGTGCTTGCAGCGCCCTGGGGTTATCAATTCGATGCGTATCGGAATCGTTTTGTGCGTACATGGCGGCCATTCGGCAACAACAATCCGATTCAGCGCGTCGCATTGTGGATCGCCCGCCGGCAGCTTGCCGCGATGGCGGAAGCGGGGAAGCATGCCGCTTGATCGTCGGCAGATTCTTGAATTGCTGGATCTCGCACGCTGGGCACCGAGCGGCGATAATACGCAACCCTGGCGCTTCGAGTTGCTCGACGAGGGCGGTTTGCGTGTGCATGGTTCGGATACCGAAGCGCACTGCGTCTACGATTACAAAGGACTGCCCAGCCGCATGGCGCACGGTGCGCTATTGGAAACCCTGGCGATTGCGGCGGCGGCCAAAGGTTATGCCATGCAGTTCGCCACGGCGTCGGACGGCGGAAGCGGCCACACAGCCATTTATGACATTCGATTTATAGAGGCCGATGCGGTGGTCGAGCAAGGGCTATTCGACAGCATCCGCAAGCGGACCGTGAATCGCCGCCCCATGTCGCTTTCTCCACTCACTCGCGCCGAGCGCGAAGCGCTGGAGAAAAGTGCAGGTAGTCAATACCAGTTGCATTGGATTCAAGCTTTTGCGGAACGTTTGCGCTTTGCGCGTCTGCTTTACCAAAGCGCCCACATACGTCTAACCATTCCCGAAGCTTTCGAGGTCCACCGCAGTGTGATCGAATGGGGCGCACGTTTCAGTAACGATCGCATTCCCGATCGGGCGGTTGGCCTCGATCCGGTTGCTACGCGTTTGATGCAATGGGTGATGGGTGATTGGCAACGCGTGCGGTTTTTCAATCGCTGGCTTGCTGGAACGGTTGTGCCACGCATTCAACTTGATTTCATGCCCGGCATATGTTGCGCAGCGCACTTTGTCCTGCGTGCGAATATTGTTGCCAAGACAAACAGGGATTTCATTGAAGCAGGACGCGCGATGCAGCGCGTATG
>DASUGV010000526.1:0-3382 GCA_036273835.1 Rhodocyclaceae bacterium | reverse complement strand
GAACGGCCTGTATTCGCGGTTGGCGAAACGGAAGTTGAGCATACGCTGGAGGTATTGCGTAAGCAGCGCGCAGTGTTCGAGAAGACCGACCGCGCGTCCGAGGAGGGTGACCGTGTGGTCATCGACTTCGTTGGCCGTAAGGACGGTGTGGTGTTTGATGGCGGTCAAGCGAACGATTTTCCGGTTGTTGTAGGAGGAGGTCAGATGGTCGCTGATTTTGATGCTCAACTGCATGGCATATCCGCAGGGGATCACAAAACTTTCGATGTGACGTTTCCTGCGGACTATCAAGCAGCAAACCTTGCGGGTCAGACGGCCCAATTCGAAATCACTGTCAAATCCGTCGAAGCAGGACGAGTTCCGGCCGTCGATGCGGAGTTTGCCAAGACCATGGGCGTACCGGATGGAGATGTTGCGAAGATGCGTGCGGAGATCAAGACCAATCTCGAGCGCGAAGTGAAGCGTCGCATTCGCACTCGCGTACGCGATCAGATATTGGATGCGTTAATCGCAGTATCCGATTTCGAGGTACCGAAATCGCTGGTAGAGGCGGAATCGCAGCGCATGGCCGAAGCGGCTAAACAGGATTTGGTGAAACGCGGTATTGACGCCAAAAATGTGCCGGTCGAATCCGCTTGGTTCGTAGAGCAAGCGACGCGACGGGTCAGGTTGGGATTGGCGGTGGCCGAAGTTGTCGAGATCAATGGCTTGCAAGCCAAACCGGAACAATTGCGTGCGCATGTTGAAGAGCTTGCGCAGAGCTACGAGCAACCGCAGGATGTGATTCGTTGGTATCACTCCAAGCCGGAAAATATGCGCAACATCGAAGAGACGGTGATTGAAGGCAACGTCATCGATTGGGTGCTGAGCAAGGCCAAGGTCAGCGATAAAGTGATAGCGTTTCAGGAGTTGATGGCACAAGGCAGTTGAGCATGCTAAGTGAATAATTGTAATTCCGTTAACATATCTGGATTCAAAGTGATGCGCCAAAACAATATGAATGCCGAACAAGACTGGAGTCCCGTTGGCCTGGGTCTAGTGCCTATGGTCGTGGAGCAGAGTGGTCGTGGCGAGCGTGCCTACGATATCTATTCACGTTTGCTCAAGGAGCGGGTAGTTTTTCTCGTTGGTCCGGTCAATGACGTCACTGCCAATTTGATCGTGGCGCAATTATTGTTTCTTGAGTCGGAGAATCCGGACAAGGATGTTTATTTCTACATCAATTCTCCAGGCGGCTCGGTTAGCGCGGGCATGGCGATTTATGACACGATGCAATTCATCAAGCCCGCGGTAAGTACGCTATGTATTGGCCAAGCTGCCAGCATGGGTTCTTTTTTGTTGGCGGCGGGGGAAAAGGGCAAACGTTTTTGCCTACCGAATTCGCGCATCATGATTCATCAGCCAATGGGTGGTTTTCAAGGGCAGGCTTCCGATATCGAGATTCATGCTCGCGAAATCCTGCTGCTACGCTCCAAGCTCAACGATATGCTGGCGCAGCATACCGGTCAGCCAGTGGAGCGCATTGAAAAAGATACTGACCGTGATAATTTCATGTCGGCGGAAGAAGCCAAGGAATATGGGCTGGTCGACAAAGTATTGGTTAGCCGCAAAGACGTTGCTGCCTAACAAGGTGGCGAATATTGAACTGCTAGCAAACGTAGGCGCGATATGACGGACAAGAAATCCGGTGGTGGCGACAAACTGCTCTACTGCTCTTTTTGCGGCAAGAGTCAGCACGAAGTGCGCAAGCTGATCGCGGGGCCTTCCGTATTCATTTGCGACGAATGCATCGAGCTATGCAACGATATCATTCGCGACGAAATCGGCGGCGATGCCAGCTTGCGCATCGACAAGGGTGATTTGCCGACACCGCACGAGATCGGCGAGATGTTGCAGCAATATGTGATCGGTCAGGACTCGGCTAAACGTATCTTGTCAGTGGCTGTTTACAACCACTACAAGCGGCTGCGTCACATGTCGAAGACCGATGAAGTGGAGCTTTCCAAGAGCAACATTCTTCTCATCGGCCCGACCGGCTCAGGCAAAACTTTGCTCGCTCAAACGTTGGCACGCCTGCTCAATGTTCCATTTGTCATAGCCGATGCAACGACGCTGACAGAAGCTGGCTATGTTGGCGAGGATGTCGAGAACATCATTCAAAAACTGCTGCAGAAATGCGATTACGATGTTGAACGCGCGCAGCAAGGTATTGTCTATATCGACGAAATCGACAAGATTTCGCGCAAATCGGATAACCCTTCGATTACGCGAGATGTTTCGGGAGAAGGTGTGCAGCAGGCGTTGCTCAAGTTGATCGAAGGCACAGTTGCTTCGGTACCGCCGCAGGGCGGCCGTAAGCATCCGAACCAAGATTTCGTGCAAGTCGACACCACCAATATTCTGTTCATATGCGGCGGCGCATTTGATGGTTTGGACAAGGTTATTCGCAGCCGTACCGAGCAGGTAGGAATCGGTTTCGGCGCCGAGGTGAAAACGAAGGCGGAAGGCAGCGTGTCTGCAGCGCTGAGTCAGGTCGAGCCGGAGGATTTGATCAAGTTTGGCTTAATTCCTGAATTCATCGGTCGCTTGCCTGTCGTTGCCACCTTGCACGAGCTCGATGATGCGGCGTTGATCAAGATATTGATCGAGCCGAAAAATGCGTTGATCAAACAGTATCAGAAGCTCTTTGCAATGGAGGGGGTCGAACTTGAAGTGCGCCCGGCGGCCTTGCAAGCAATTGCTCGCAAGGCGCTCAAACGCAAGGCTGGTGCGCGCGGTTTGCGTTCCATTATCGAAGCTGCGCTACTCGATACGATGTACGAGTTACCCAGTTTGGATAGCGTGAGTAAAGTGGTGATCGATGAAAATACGATCGAGAGCAATGCTCAGCCGCTTTTGATTTATGCTGATCAACCGAAAGTTGCGGGTTCTAACTGAGTTGCATATTGAATATTTGCCTGACGTTTCGAGAATTTCGCGTGTTTGCTGATGCGCAACATTTAAGTGCGCCTCTTGCGTTACGATTCTGTTGCTTGAATTGCTCCCCTCAGCCCCAATATTCACTGGGCGCTATACAAGGATATAACTATGTCAAGCAAGCCTGAACTGCCTCCAGAGACCATCGAACTACCCTTGTTGCCATTGCGCGACGTGGTTGTGTTCCCCCATATGGTCATTCCCCTGTTCGTTGGGCGGCCGAAGTCGATCAAGGCACTCGAAACGTCGATGGAAGCGGGCAAGAGTATTCTCTTGGTCGCACAAAAATCTGCGGCCAAGGATGAGCCGTCGGCCGACGATCTGTATGCCATCGGTTGCGTGGCCAACATTTTGCAAATGCTCAAATTGCCGGACGGCACGGTTAAAGTGCTGGTCGAAGGTACGC
>DASUGV010000525.1:0-5313 GCA_036273835.1 Rhodocyclaceae bacterium | reverse complement strand
AGGGCAGACAACACCATCAGGCCAGCGGAGGGCACGGAAATGATCCACACAGGTCTTTTCGTCATTGAACACCTGCACCATACTGATAAGGCTATCGAAGTCTTGAAGCATGATTTTCTCCGCTCTCTAATTCCTATGGCTGAATCATAGGCCGAAAGTCTTGTCCCGTCAAATATATCATTGCCACAAAAACATCCCGGTGCGTTGCAATTCGCCGGGACTGTTCGAGCAGGAAAAGTCTGAGCGGCGTTTTCAACGGGTGGATCGAATGTCGGGGGAAAGCAGACTGCTAAGAGAATGCTGCTACTGGCATAAGGTGAGAACCGCGCACTATGCTGGTGGACGGCATATCCCACGATGAACATGCGTGGTGTGCGACGTCCAATCCGATGTGCAATCAAATGTCATATTTCGATCTGCGGAAACTAGCGGAGCTCAGAAGTGGAATCTTTCGCAAAAGACATGAGGAGGTTTTATATCCAGATCGCTGCCTATTTTCGATTTCGGGCAGCCACATGTTCGAACGATAAACTGGCTTGCTGGACGAAATGCAAAAAGCCCTGCCAGGTTTCATCGTCGGGCTGATGCGCATAACAATCCGCGTAGAACAAACCGATGACACGGCCGTTGGCAACGATGGGCGCAAGGAATCCGTCAGTTTGTCCCGTGATGCGTTCGAGCAGGTGGGTACGCAAACCCGCCGCCCTGGGTTCCTTCAGCCAAAATGCTTTTTGATGCTCGAATAATTCATTGATGACTTCGCCTTTCGTGCCATCGAGCGCGAAGCTGAAACGTTGCAACAGCGCATCGGCATCGCGGCCAAGCGCTGTCTTACCGACAACTTGCAAACGATCCGCGGTTTGCAAAGCAAACACGGCCCGGCTCATGCCGAGACCGCGATAAATACCTTCGAGCACGAGTTGCAGTACTTCATTCAGGCTAGGTTTGCCCGCGAGAATCATAGACAGATCCCGTAGTATCTTGAGCTGCAGTAACTGGTCAGGTGCCGGATCGCTTACTGTTAATTCCTGCGCGATCTCTTCCGCCTCGATAGCTTCTGGCGCACCGGGCCCAATCGTTATCCAGCCGCCCGCCAATTCTTTTCCGGCTGCGGCAAGTTGCGCCGTGGGCGCGAGCTGAACCGGTTCGACCGTTTTGGCTTCTTTTTCCAGATCGACTTGATCCTGTCCGGGTGGCACAGGTATTAAGCGCGCAGCCGCGACTGCGCCGAATTGCGCAGCGACTCGGGTTGCTTCCGCTGCATTGCTCGCCAGTTCATGCGTTAGTTCATCGAGCGGCTTGCCGACGAATGAGGCGTAGCTGGCGAGCGCTGCACGCGCAGTACTTGTTTCCCATCCCTGCTCGACCGCCACCGCGAGCTTGTAGCCTTGTGCGATCGCTTGCTCTTCAATCGTCGGATGCGAGCTGGGTTCCGCGCCTGCCACCACCAACGGTCCCAGACTCCACTCCTTGGCCAACGCGGCGGTAAGATTCCGCAGGCGAAACCCAAGCAAATCCATTTGCAGTTCTTCGGGTTTCTCCTCGGGCTGTGCCTGCATGGCTTCGTCGAGCCCGCGCGCCGCGTTACCGCCAAAACACCAGAAAGCCATTTCGCCCACGCGTCCCAATAACGCAGCGATAAATACTTCCTCGGTGCCGAGCACGCCCTTGCTTCCCGCAGCGGTGCGCGCCTGCGCGGCGGCATGAAAACAGCGCGCCATTTCTTTGAGCACGCGTTCTCGCAATCCACCGGACAACAATGTATCGATCAAGCGAATCGACAGCACGATGTCGCCAACCATGTTGAAACCCAGCACGATGATGGCGCGACTCACGGTGCTGACATTCTGCTTGGTGGGATTGAACAGCACGCTGTTAGCGAGCTTGAGGACTTTGGTCGTCAGCGCGGGATCTTGCAGAACGACGCGCGACAACATCGATGCCGAGGCCATGTCATCCCTGGTGACCATGCGCACAGCCTCCACCGTGCGGCCGAACACCGGCATGTCTTGACTATGAATGCGCTCGACCCATCCGCTTAAACCCAGGCGCTCAGAAACCTTGTCTGTCATTCGTCCCCCGGCAATACCGAATATATGAACCGCTCTGGCTATCAACGGCTACGCAGCGCATTGCCTGAAGGGAAAACGGACGCCCAATTGCCACGCGCTCGCAGCGCCGCACTGATGACGCAAATCGGGCACAAGCAGAATTGCAAAAAATACAAAAGGAACGCGGACATCGCGCCGCGGCAATTTTCTAAATTGCGATGCGGCTGCCTAACTCTACAACCCGATTGGGTGGCAAATTGAAAAAGTGTGCCGCGCTGGACGCGTTACGAAACATGAATTCGAACAAGCGTTCCCGCCATAACGGCATACCTTGGCCCGGCGTGGGCAACAAGGTCTCGCGACTTAGAAAGTAGGAAGCCATGTGCGGCTGGATATTCAAGCCCTGCTCCTCGCACCACTCCAACGCGGCCACAACATCCGGCTCTTCCATGAAGCCAAAGTAAATTTTGACCAGATGAAAATTGTGCGCCATGCGCTCGACCAGCACGCGTTGCGACCCCGCCACGCGCGGAGTAGGGAGGAACATCACGGTAACGAATACCGTATTTTCGTGAAGCACGAAATTGTGCTTGAGGTTGTGCAGCAGCGCGTTCGGAACGCTATCGGGACGCGGCGTAAAAAAAACTGCCGTGTGCGGCACCCGAGGCATCTCTTCTTTACAGAGCATCTCGACAAAAGGTACGAGCGCAATTTCATCCGCCTTGAGGCGCTCGGACAATAAGATGCGACCACGCCGCCAGGTCGACAACAACAGAAAAACCAGTGCGCCGAATATCAACGGGAACCAGCCACCATCGGCGATCTTCGTGCTATTGGCTGCGAGGAATGCGAGCTCGATCAGAAGCAGCGGCCCGAATACCAGGCCGGCCAACGGCGTTGGCCACTTCCAATCGCGTCGCGCCACCGAGAACGCCAGGATGGTTGTCACCAGCATCGTCAACGTGACTGCGATGCCGTAGGCCGCCGCCAGATTGGATGAAGTTTTGAAGCCGAGCACGACGGCTACCACCAACACAAGCAACAACCAGTTTATGAAAGGGACATATATTTGTCCCATCTGCGCGCCCGAAGTGTGGAGAATCGAAAGACGTGGACAGAAACCCAACTGGATCAACTCGCGCGTCACCGAAGCAGCACCCGTTATCAACGCCTGTGAAGCGATGACCGTTGCCGCTGTGGCCAACCCCACCATGGGCAGTACCGCCCATTTCGGTACCGACATGAAAAACGGATTGGCGGCCGCCACCGGATCCGAAATCATCAAAGCGCCCTGGCCGAAATAGTTGAGCAACAAGCATGGGAACACCACCAGCAACCACGCAAGGCGGATCGGTTTAGGTCCGAAGTGACCCATGTCGGCATACAACGCTTCGCCACCGGTGACAGTCAAAAACACCGCCCCCAGCGCAAAAAAACCTGTCATCGTGTTAGTCGTAAAAAACTGAATGGCATATAGCGGCGATATCGCAGCCAACACCTGTGGATGCAGAGCGATGTTATGAATGCCGATGCAACCCAAGGCTACGAACCACACTGCCACGACCGGCCCGAAAAATGCGCCGACGCGTGCCGTACCGAAGTGTTGCGCGAAAAACAGACCGATCAGGATGCCTAAAGTGATGGGTAAGATAAATGGCGCAAAGGATGGCGTAACGACCTCCAATCCTTCCACCGCGGACAACACCGAAATCGCGGGCGTGATGACGCCATCACCATAAAAGAGCGCCGCGCCGAACAAACCAAGCACAATCGCAATGGTGCGTTTGCGCGGCCGATCCTTGGAGCGTTCCACCACCCGCGCCATCAGCGCCACGACGCCACCCTCGCCATGGTTGTCCGCACGCAACACGATCACCACATATTTGAACGTGACAACGATCAACAGCGTCCACACGATCAGCGACAGGATGCCTAGCACATTGTCATGAGCAACCGGCAAGCTGTAGTGCACCTGCGAGAACGCTTCCCTCATGGCATACAAGGGACTGGTGCCGATATCGCCGAACACCACGCCTAAGGCCGCGAGCGTTAGTGCACGCAACCGTTGGGGTTCATCTAATTGTTGACTCATCCGCCACTCCGACAAGCACCAAGGCAGGATAGCGATCCGCCGATGAATTGAACAAACTGGCTGTCCGTATCCGATCCGCAGATAGACCGCGCATGACCAGGGAGCCGAGATTACCAGAAGCAGTACGCCACTCCAGCAACGCAATGCATCGCAGCATTCAACATCGTTAATTTGTTGGCTAGTTGTTGAAAACAAGCCGCCGAATGTTTCGTAAACAGATTTTCACGAGCCGATTTTTCTCTGAAACCCGGAGATATTGCCCAAACTCTGCGTCGACTCGACGAGCCGAATAGCTTTTGGTTGTCACACAAACACCACAAATTCCACTCAATGCGGACGAGCCATATACTGGGCAACAAAGCCTGCGTGCCTTAGTCGATCTACGCGAGGCGCATTTCATATCGCGCGGGACGTGCGGCATTAGCGCACAAATATGACTGGAGCATGAATAAGTGGGTCCAAACTGTCCGATCAATTCAATTGTCGAAGCAAACGGCATTGCCGGCGTACGAGGTATTCCCGACGAGAACATCCATCTGATCTTGAGCGACATTCCGTATGGGATTGGCGCGGACGAATGGGACGTTCTCCATAGCAACACCAATTCGGCACTCCTGGGTTCGAGTCCCGCGCAGGAAAAGGCAGGCGCAATTTTCAAGCGGCGAGGCAAACCACTCAACGGCTGGTCCGAGGCGGACCGTCAGATACCTATTGAGTACCAGCACTGGTGCGCTTCTTTTGCCGCCGAGTGGTTACGCATTCTCAAACCAGGCGGCTCCGCCATCGTCTTCGCCGGTCGCAGACTATCGCATCGCTGCGTCGTTGCTTTCGAGGATGCCGGCTTCACCTTCCGCGATTCGCTCGCGTGGCTGCGCGAATCGGCGCCGCATCGCGCACAGCGCATCAGCGTGGTCTTCGACAGACGTGGCGACACGCGCAACGCGGCACTCTGGGAAGGCTGGCGCGTCGGAAATCTCAGGCCCACATTCGAACCCGTTCTGTGGTTCGTCAAACCGTATCCGATCGGCACGACGATCGCGGATAACGTGCTCGCCCATGGCGTGGGCGCGTTCAACGAAAATGCCTTTGTCATTAATGAAAAATCGCCCGACAATGTTTTACGATCCGGATTCAGTCGAGGCGAGAGCGGTCTTCATGTGGCGCAAAAGC
>DASUGV010000524.1:0-11985 GCA_036273835.1 Rhodocyclaceae bacterium | reverse complement strand
CACAGTGGGATTGCTCGGGACCATTGCGGGCGTACATTGGTCGCTGGCGGGATCGGCGGCGGTAATGCTGACGACGCTGATGTTGCTCAGGCACCGACTGTCGGTGAGGCACATCAGCGGTTAACGGGCGGCCTCACGTGGCCATCACGCCACCGGCAGATCGAAATGCATCACGTCTTCGCGCACGCCGAGCTTCGTGTACAGCGCGATGGCCGGATCGTCGCCGTAGTCGGCTTGCACGAAGATCACCCAGGCGCCACGCTCGTGCGCGATCAACTGCAAGCGCTGGATCAGCGCAGTAGCGATGCCGCGACGGCGATGCGTCGCCGTGACGGCAAGATCGTAAATGTAAATCTCGCTACGCGCCTGCTCGAATTTCATCAGCTCGTAAGCGACAAGGCCACCCACGATTTGACCGCCGCCGACCTTACCCTCATCCACGGCCGCCAGCGCGATGAAATGCGGTGCATGGAGCAGGCGACGCACATACGCAGCATCCGGCTGCCGGTCGCAGTAAGCGGCTCTGTCGTCGAAGGCTTCGCCGAACATCGCAAGCAGACTGCGCATCAGCGCTTCGTCGTCTGGTTCCAGTGCGTGAATACGATATGTCATTGTGCTCCGACGTTATTACTTGTCATTTTCATCGATAGAGTCGTAGTGAGGGGCGTATCTCATTTCATCGAGTGCACGCCGAACATATTTCCTTCGGTGTCGATCAACAAGGAAATGAAACCGTGCTCGCCGATCGACATCTTGCTTTTCTGGACACGTCCACCGTTCTTGACAGCACGGGCTTCCTCTGTAGCGCAGTTTTCAGACATGAAATAAACCAGCACGCTATTTCCGCCTGACCCAAATCCCTGCATGTACACCAGCGCCCCACCGGCCCCTGGGGCCTTCTCATCCCTTGGGAATACGCGCATTTTGACTTCGGCGTTATCGAACGCCTCCAGCTTGACGCCGAGGACCGACTCGTAGAACTTGCTCGCGCGATCCAGATCTTCCACGTAAATTTCAAACCAACCGACAGGATTCGTTTTCATGTTGGACTCCTCTTCAAAAAAGTACAGATTCTAAAATATCAATCCAAGAGCGCGTCATTCGAATTCTCGTACAAATTCATGACAAAGCATTAAACGGATTCAGGAACTGTCGCAATGCGTGACCGCGTCCTCATCATCTGCGCTACGTTCGCAAAGGCCGGAAGAAGCTGCGAATATCTTCGGCCAGAAGTTCCGGCTCCTCCATCGCGCCCCAGTGCCCGCCGCGAGGCATTTCCGTCCACTGCCGAATGTTGAAAAAACGTTCAGCCCATTCTCGCGGTGGCGGCCGAATGTCATGCGGAAAGCTTGCGAATCCGGTCGGCACTGTTGACGACCCTATCCACTTCTTGACCATCTCGATGATCCACGTCTTCGCGCCGGCATTCGCGGCATCGTGGTAAAACCAGAACGACGAATTGATCGTCTCCGTCACCCAGTAAAGCGTCAGATTCGTGAGCAGTTCGTCCTTGGTGAAGCGCTTTTCCACGTCGCCGTCGCAATCACTCCACGCGCGAAACTTCTCGACGATCCACCCGGCCAAACCCGCGGGCGAATCGTTCAATCCATACGCCAACGATTGCGGCCGCGCGCTTTGAATCATCGCGTAGGTTCCATCCTTCTGCTGCCATTTCTCGCACTCCGCGATGAACTTGCTCTCGGCATGAGACAAGTCCTTGGGCTTCTCGAACAGATGCATGAAAGGCACATCGGTGATGTGAATGCCGATGACATGATCGGCATGGCTGCGTGCGAGGTGCTCCGTGACCATGCTGCCCCAATCGCCGCCGTGCGCCGCAAAGCGTTCGTAGCCTAATCTCTTTGTCATAAGCGTCGCCCAGAGATCGGCGGTCTGGAACAGCATCCCCGCCTTAGTCGGCTTGTCTGAAAATCCGTAGCCCGGCAGGCTGGGAACCACCACGTCGAACGCATCGGAGGGATCGCCACCATAGGCAGCCGGGTCGGTTAGCATCGGAATGATCTTGGAAAAGCGCAAGAACGAATCGGGGAAGCCATGCGTCAGAACAATAGGCAGCGGATTCTCTCCGCGCCCGCGCTCATGAATGAAGTGAATGCCGAAGCCGTCGATGTCGGTGCGAAAATGCGCAAAGCGATTGATGGTCTCTTCCTGCGCGCGCCAATCGAACCCGTCCTGCCAATAGCGCACGAGCGTTTGCAGATATTCCAGATTCGTACCGTAGTCCCAACCCGCGCCCTTGATCTCGCCCGCCCAGCGCGTGTTGGCAAGACGCCGACGTAAATCTTCCGACACTTCCTGACCGATCCGTACCTTGAAAGATGTCGTATTCATTTACGGTCACCATTTCAAAATTGGACAAACGTGAAAAATCTACCCAGCGCACGCTCGTGGCTGCGTATGGTTAGGGCAGTTATCGAAAAGTGCTCGCAAGTTGAATGCCTAAATTTTGTCTAGGATCCGAGACATCGAGTGTGGTGACTATAAGCTTTACAATTAGGTGGGAGTTCGTTGATTACCCCACAGACGGTCGTCGAACTCTTTTTACTTTGGAGAGATATGCAACGTTATTCTGCATCGCTACATCTATGTAGGGCAGCGAGGATTTCACGGGTAACTTTAAGTCATCTGAAAATACAAAAACTTCTTTCCCCTTGTAGATACGATATGCGCTGTATTGCAGGTCATAGATAAATGATCGCCTCTTACTGTAGTAGCCAAGAATTTCAGGCGCGCTGTCATATGAAACCAACCATTTTCGTGGCAGCTTTTTTTGAATAACAGACGCAATTCTTTCGTGATCGCTTTTTTCATAGACATTGAGATAGAGTCGGCCTGCTTTTTCAAAATATGGTGGGTCGCAATACACTAACGTGTCAGTTGGCAAGGTCGGAATATAGTTGCTTATGAATTTTTCAGCGTCGAAATTTCTCAGCACGATAGATTTTTGTCGATCTGCAATTGCCTCTATGCGTCGGATAAGCTCATTGCGCGGAAATCGCGCATCCATGTTCCATTCGCCGTCTTGCTTAAGACCGCCAATCAGTCCACCAGATAGGACGCCGGAACGATTGCACCGATTAAGATAAAACGCACCAAATCCAACATCGAGTACGTCGTGGCCAGCGGGTTCACGAACAATCTTTTGGTGTTTGCGCCATTCCTCTACTGTAAGAGTAGCCCTTGAGATTCGCCGACATAGAGCTTCTGATTGTGTTTTTACACACTTCCAAAAGGCATAAATGGGCATTGATGAATCATTCAAATGAATTTTGCTAACATGCTTGTCTAGTAACAGTTCGATGGCTACGCCCGCCCCACCGGCATACGGTTCTGCGTAGTGACCGCCAATCAAATTATTCTTTTCAAGAATCTCGATGATGAACGGAGTGAGGCGCTGCTTGCCGCCTGGATAGCGCAGTGGAGTCCGATAGCGGCTCATTTTATCCTTGCACTTCCTTCACTGATTCATCGCATCTAGCAATGGAAAGACGCTGCCAAACAATATGGCAATGTTGGAAGCGGAGACAACAAAGCTTGGGTTGTGGACTAGTTGGTTCATTGACGTAACAGACAACAATCCTTCATGGGCAGCAAGTTGAGTTATCGCGCCATGAAATGCTTTTACTTCTGGACTTGATTTAGGCTTACCCTGAGTCAGATGGCTAACAATGTCGCGAAGACCGTCAGCCAGTGCCTTATCACCACCACCCGATTTTGTCATAGACGGCGCGCCAACAGCGCCCTTGTGATCGTCGCAGTAGAGCTTAGCTGAAATCTCAAACATACTCCGCAACAAGAAGCAAAATGCAAGGGGATTTTTATCCAGTTTTAATTTCACAATTTCATCACGCAAAGTTACAACCTTTGCACGATTAACACCCATCGGTTTGAAAGTCTTCAGTACACGAGCGACTTGCCTTGGGTCATCGATAGCTACTGCAGCGGTTTTTTTTGATAGCACGCTTTTGCTTGAACCGCTGGAACTACCTGCCCCGCTCGCGCTTGCACCACCTGATTGCGATACAGATTTCGCGCTATTCCCACCTTTTACGGTATTCGCTTTGGTCGCGTCTGGTGGTACCCCATATTCAGTCACAAAGTCAGTCTTTCGCACCACGTCGAAGCCAATATTTCCCAACCCAATGTCATAAATTATTTTTTCCAATGAATCGCGATATTTTATTTTTGGATACAGATTTGCCAGTTCTGGGGCATTCTTTGCTAGAAATCTGGGAGCACCACGTTTGATAGCCTCATTTAGTACAGTGATCGGGTAATCACCTGTCCAACGCTGCTTCTGCTGTGCGGTAACGTTTTTACCGTTGATAAGATATTTCTCAAGCAAATCAAGTCCAGCTTCTGTGGCACCGTTTTCGTCACGATTATGGCGAGCACGGGCAACTGCTTTCCAACCATCTCGACCAGCTTTTTCGTCTTTGCCATGTGTGCGTGCTCTAATTTTTTCAACAATTTTTGATTCGGATGGTTCATAGATTGTACAAGGGACAGTTTCATTTTCTTTCTTCCATCCACGCGGCAATCCCTGAATCATTTTTTGGATGCTTTCCGGGACACCGAACTCATCAGGCGCAATCAGTCCGTGAATTAGTTTGAGAGCCGCTAGACGACGATTACCCTCCTTAACGGTTAACGTCTCTCGAGCATCGCTTCCTTTCTGCACCAAAATATTTTCTGTTGGCAAATAACCATCCTCAATCAAGCTCTCAATAAGAGCCCAAAATGGACCTGGACTAATTGAAATCATTGCATGGATGGCGCTCGATTCGTTTGGTTGAGGCACGGTACGAAAGTTGGTTAAATCTAACTTAAGCTTTTTTATTGATGTCAGCGAAGTTGTAGGCATGGCTATTCCCTCTATCGGAGAAGTCGAATCGTATGCTTGAAGATCCTGCTATAAATTTTTATACAATAAATATACGCCATAAGCATATACCTTTTTTACGGCATGGGGATTTTTAGCTTGCGCGGTACGCATCCCAGATTAACTATGCAGAATCAATACCGCCTTTGCACAGGCATATATATGTGTAATTGTTCGCATGCAAATCCAAGCTCTACGTATATCGTAAAGCTTCCCGCATGCGAATAACATGAATGCCTTGTTCGAGCTGGACATAATTGTCTGCGAAGACGCATTGCTCCATCACGCGCTATGCTTCCACTTTCGTCATCAGTCATCATTCATGGTCAAGCAATTCCTATTCTTCTTTCTCGGATGCGCTTTTTCAATCGACTCCGCTTTCGCGCAGATCACCGGTCGTGCGTTGCCAGGTCTGGAATCTTTCGATCAGACGATGTCGGCGCTGTTGGAGAAATGGAATGTTCCGGGGGCGAGCTTGGCTGTTGCGAAGAACGGCAGGCTTGTACTGGCGCATGCTTATGGCATGGCGGACCGGGATGCGGGACGGCTGGTGCAGGCCGGCGATCCGTTTCGCATCGGAAGCATTTCGAAAACCATTACCGCCGTCGCGGTATTGAAGCTGGTCGAAGACGGCCGTCTCTCGCTCGATGACAAGGTGCTACCCCTCCTCGGCGATCTGGCGCCGCCGGCGAAAGACATCGCCGATCCACGCGTGCGCGACATTACGGTCCGCGAATTACTCCAGCATACCGGCGGATTCGACGGTCTTTTGGTACTTGGGCATGAGTCTTCCCGCGAGTGAGAGAACAGCGCTGACCTGGTATAAGCACGGATGATATGCCATCGTTAGCCGGAATTTTAAGCGGCTTCTGGAGCGTAGACAGATCCAGGTTCTCGATCCTCAGCTCCTCCGGCTTCGGCTGACTTCAGAGTCAGCAGTTCAAATGCGACATTCTCGAACCGTAAAAACAGTCGCGCCGATCGACAAAAGAGCGATCGGTTCTTCGTCAGTATGACTTTAACGGAACACTGCAAGATGAGTGCTGCCTCAGACAAGCACTTTAAGTGACTGCTTCGTAATTCTGCAGGTCGTTAAATAAAAATGGGCCATGTCTTTTAAGACATGGCCCATTTGACGATACGCCAATGCGTGAACAAAGATGACAAAAAAGAGAAGCTAATCTTGTCCTAGTGAGATCAAGACAATCTTTTTATGGGAAGCTATACGAACTATTCACAACATAAATATAAGTGCAAGTTGGCGTTGGGGCTGCGCTATCAAAAAGGAATTCGACGAGCGACGACTCATTGATCGAGCTAACTGCCAACGCCATGTCATCCAACGTTTGCCAAGGTTGATCGCTAGCCGTACTGCACATGACCTTGTTGCCCGCGTTATCTTGTGCTGAACACACAATTTGAGTAACAGGCCCCGAGGCGACATTGCAGCGGACGCTTTCGCCGGAGCGGTTAACTGGCGCGCTTACTGATCCGTACGCGTAGCCACTTCCAACGATGGGTTCTGGAGCCCATTTGTAACCGCTACCTTTAGTAGCGCCTCCCAAGCCGCCGCTCGTGACGCCTAAGGAGTAACACGTACCATCAGCATTCCACACAAATTGGATGTCGCTGGTTTTATTTATCATCGGCAGCAATCTTTTCATTTTCGGATCAGTTGTATAACAGGATGCGTAGTTGTTGCTATCTGCTGCAAAACAGCTTATTCCGCCGCCAGACAAAGAGCATCCTATGTACGCATTGGGGTCACCTCCTTGGTTATATACGGGCCCGTTCGCAATGCGAATATTATTGTTAATGGCAGCCCCCGCCGACACGGCAGCAATACAAAAAACAACAGCGATAAGAATTCGATATAAGTGCATGGAATTTTTCCTAGGTAGATTTTCAGTTAAAAATAAGCACGATTAGCGACTTTTTCCCTAACGCGTCGTTTCGTTTTCTTATGCTAGAAACGTTAACTTGCTTGATGAAAATGGTCAATGCTGAGGCTGACCGACGGCGTGATTGATGTCACATATTTACTCAGTACTCGGGTGGGTCCAATGAATCGCCCCCGGTTTTCTAGACACTTAGCAGCCGTAAACTTGCAGACCAACGGACGTGTCTATGAGCAACAAGCGTTACACGGAAGAGTTCAAGCAGCCGCAGTGCTTCGAGTTTGAATTCTTTGCGAAGCGCTGTTGCGCGATGCGCTCGAACATGATCTGGACTTCACGCCGGGCGAGCGCTTCGCCTACTCCAATGTCGGCTACTGCATTCTGGGGCGCGTCATCGAGCGCGTCTCCGGCGAGCGTTACGAAAGCTTTGTGCGCAACCTGATATTGAAACCCTCGGGCACGGAAGGCTTGCGACTCGGCCGCACGTTGACGCCGGCGGCTGGCGAAGTGACGTATTACGATTTTCCCGGCAAAGCGGCACCGGGTTTCGGCATAGGCACGGTGCCCGGACCTTACGGTACGCTGCCGCTCGAGATGATGGATTCCTACGGCGCGTGGATCGGCAGCGCGAGCGACATCCTGCGCTTTTTCCTCGCCATCGACGGCGCGAAAGGGTCAGCGCTACTGCAGCCCGCGAGCCTGCGCGAAATGCGCGCTCGTCCGGCGATTACTGGTCAAAAATCAGTCGACATGCCAAAGACATATTACGGACTCGGCATCGAAGTGACGACCGTGGCCGGCATTAACTGGTGGCATGACGGCTTGCAACCCGGTGTCATGTCGCTCGCCCTGCGCACGGCGGACGGATATGCCTGGGTCGTGCTGTTCAATTCGAGGCCTGAGGACAATCACGCGTTCTTTGCGGATTTCGACAAAGCCTTGTGGAACGCAAAGGCTAAGGTGACGCGCTGGCCGGAAGGCGATCTATTCGCCGACGAAAAAATTTCGAACTGATGATTCTGTAAGTAGTGGAGGCTATCAACGCTAACGGCGTGCAAATCACCGTCGCGTGTGAAATCTGAACCGCAAGTTAAAGGCCGCCAATCGGCGGGCTTTTTATTGGGTCTACACGTGCAATGCGTACATGAATCAGCAAAGCAATGGAAATGTCCTGCGCATTTGCATCCGCCGCACTCAGTGCTTTAAGCGTAGTCGGAAATGCGTTTGGCCGATGTGATGGGCATGACGGGCGCCGGAATATCGACCACAAACGCATTCGGATTTATTAATGCTGGCGGCATGATGTCATTCTGGCGATATGCGGCGATGGACGCTGCATAGAACGGATTGAAAAGAATATTGCTCTGCGTCGGGTCCTGTTCCAGATTCTGGAGAAGTGCTGACGTGGCGGCATCGGCTTGATCGGTTGTCGTTACGGTAGGTTCGGCGGGCGACGCAACCGTGTTCTGATTGGCAATGGTGGTGTCGACAGTTGTTGCCGATGCGACCGATGGCGTCGAGGTTGTTGCCGTGATGATAGGTATCGAAACCGTATTCGCAGCAGATGCTGAAATTCCATCGTCATGTATAGTGCCAGCCGACGTTGTCTGGTTCAGCCCAGTCGTTGCCGTCTGTGATGTGGGGGGCGATATGCTATCGAGTGTGCTAGCCGGTTCGGTTGCGCTCGTAGCAACGCTTGCGGCGGCAAGGTCGGGGGCGATCAGTTGCGTGTTGTCTTGTCCCGCCGTGAATAGCAGGTTATTCAATGGATCCGTGTCGTTTCCAAGAGCGATCAAGTCGCTCGGCGATTCGGCGGCCTGCGTTTCGAATGCGGTCACTTGTTGCAGCAACGGTTCGGTTGCCTGATTCAGCAGCGTCAATGTTCCACTCGGATTGGCGGTCGCGGCAGCATTCAGCGCATTCTGGTCGACGTTCAGTCTGACCGCGGGCTCTGCCGTGCTCGGCGAGAGGGACGTTTGCACGCTGATGCCGATGCTTTGCAAACTGCTCAGATTCACACTGCCCGTAGCGGGAGGCAAGCTTGCCGTTGCATTCAGTGTTTGTGAAAACACATTGACCAGCGAGTCGCCAGAGGATGTTCCAAGCAATGGTTGCGCATTGCCGATGCTTGTCTCCACCTGATTGAACGCGTCGACAAAATTTTGTGCTTCGGTTTGCACGCTGCCCGGTGTCGCATTGGACGGATTGCTTGCTTGCAAGGCTTGGATACTTTTTGCAAGCGACGACCCTGCGGAGAGCACTTGTCCCAATGACGACAACTGAACGATGCTCGATGGGGTGAAAAGAAGCGATGTGCCATCGGACGTCACGCCCGCCGTGAGCAATTCGAGCGTGACAGGATTGATCCCCGACAAGCCGGTGAGAGAAACCTGCGGAATGGCGAGGGAACTGTCCATGGGTGAACCTGCAATGCTGGGCAAACTGACTGTGCTCGATTTCAGCTTAGCTGCTGATCTTGGTGATGTATAGGACTTACAACACGCGAAATTGTTTCAAATAAATTGCGCGTGCAAGACTATGCTTTGGCCTTACAGAATAACGTCGTGGCTTACTTATTCGACCAATCGCGGCCGCGTTCTTGCCGCTCGATACGTTCATTACTCTACCGTCACGCTTTTCGCCAGATTCCGTGGCTTGTCGACATCCGTCCCACGCGCGCATGCCGTGTGATAGGCAAGCAATTGCAGTGGCACGACGTGCAAGATGGGGGACAGCGCGCCGTAGTGTTCGGGCATGCGAATGACATTAATGCCTTCTTCGGTCTGGATTTGGCTGTCGGCGTCGGCGAAAACGTAGAGAACGCCGCCACGCGCGCGCACTTCTTGAATATTGCTTTTGAGTTTTTCCAGTAGCTGATCGTTGGGCGCGACGGTGACGACGGGCATCTGCGCGGTGACGAGGGCGAGCGGGCCGTGCTTGAGTTCGCCTGCGGGATACGCTTCGGCGTGGATGTAGCTGATCTCCTTGAGCTTGAGCGCGCCTTCGAGCGCGACGGGATAGTGCAGGCCGCGGCCGAGAAACAGTGCGTTCTCTTTGCGCGCGAATTCTTCCGCCCAGGCGATGACTTGCGGTTCCAGCGCGAGCACCGCTTGCAATGCGACGGGCAGGTGACGCATGGCTTTGAGGTGATCCGCTTCTTGCTCGGCGCTGAGCAGGCCGCGCGATTGCGCAAGCGTGAGTGTAAGCAGAAACAACCCTGCCAATTGCGTTGTGAAGGCCTTCGTCGACGCAACGCCGATCTCGACACCCGCACGCGTGATGTAGGCGAGCTTGCATTCGCGCACCATGGCGCTGGTCGATACGTTGCAGATGGTGAGCGTGTTTTGCATGCCCATGCCACGAGCATGTTTGAGCGCGGACATGGTGTCGGCGGTCTCGCCGCTTTGCGAGATGGTGACGATGAGCGTTTTCGGATTCGGCACGCTGTCGCGATAGCGGTACTCGCTGGCGACTTCGACCTGCGTGGGAATTTTGGCGATGGATTCGAGCCAGTACTTGGCCGTGCAGCCGGAGTAGTAACTGGTGCCGCAGGCGAGGATCAGCACTGAATCGATGTCCTTGAACACCTTGTAGGCATCGTCGCCGAAAAGTTCCGGCGTGATGCCTTCGACGCCTTCGAGTGTGTCGGCGATTGCGCGTGGTTGCTCGAAAATTTCCTTCTGCATGTAATGACGATACGGACCCAGTTCAGCGGCGCCGGTGTGCGCGCGCACGGTGCGCACTTGGCGTTCGGCGCGCAGAAAGTCGCCGTTGGCTACTCTTGATTCGATCCAGTATTTGCCGAGTTGCAAGTCGACGACGTCGCCTTCTTCGAGATAGATGATCTGGTCGGTCACGCCAGCGATGGCCATGGCGTCGGACGCGAGAAAGTTTTCGTTCTTGTTGTTGTGCACGCCGACACCGAGTAGCAGCGGCGAACCTTCGCGCGCGCCGACGACGCGATGCGGTTCATCGCGGCAAAATACGGCAATGGCATAAGCGCCTTTGAGCAGGAGCGTGGCGCGCTTGACGGCATCGAATAGGTCGCCGTCATACAGCGAATCCACCAGGTGGGCGATGACTTCGGTGTCGGTCTGACTGTCGAATGCGTAGCCCTTGGCCTTGAGCATCGTGCGCAGATCGTCGTGGTTCTCGATGATGCCGTTATGAACCAAGGCGATGCGCGCATCTGGGAGCTGCGGCGAGAAATGCGGGTGAGCGTTGTGCACCGCCGGCACGCCGTGCGTAGCCCAACGCGTGTGAGCAATGCCGGTGAAACCAAGGACTTCGTCCGTCGCCACCTGCTCTTCGAGTTCGGTGACGCGAGAAGTGCTGCGCGCGCGACGCAACGCGCCGTGCTGATGGACCGCGACGCCGCAGGAGTCATATCCGCGATATTCCAAACGCTTAAGACCTTCGATGAGGATGGGAACGATGTTGCGTTGCGCTACTGCGCCGACGATGCCGCACATGAATGCCTCCGAAGCTCGGAATATAAAATGACTTTGTCATTGTTACGAATACTGGAAACCACATCGTCCGTGAGACAGCTTGTCGCGGGGATGCAGATTCCGGCTTGCGCAGGAATGACGATCGAAGCGCATGTTAGCTGCGAGCACTGGACGGAAGTTTGCAATATTCCTCACTTTATGCACGATTCTTTCATTGCAAGTACTATTTGCAATAAAATTTCATACTGAATCGTTTTTGAGGTATTTCCTCATGGCCGCAAGTCCGCCGTTGGATGCCACCGATTTGCGCATCCTCGAACAGCTTCAACAAGATGCATCGCTCTCTAATCACGCGTTGGCCGCGCGCGCGCACGTGTCGCCCGCTACCTGTCTGCGGCGCGTACGCCGATTGACTGAAAGCGGTGTGATCGAACGCACCGTGGCGATTCTCTCGCCGACTCAGCTCGGTGCGAGTCTGACTGCGATACTCGAAGTAACGCTGGAGCAACAGACCAGCGAGTGGTTAAACAGTTTTGAAAATCGTGTTGCGTCGGAAGCAGCGGTTCAGCAGTGCTATCGCGTATCGAGCGGACCGGACTTCGTGTTGATCGTATATGTGCGCGACATGGATGCATACCATGCGCTCGCGCACCGCCTGTTCGCAAACGACGCACATGTGCGCAATGTACGGACGTTCTTCAGCGTGAAACGCGCGAAGTTCGGTACGCAGGTG
>DASUGV010000523.1:0-3022 GCA_036273835.1 Rhodocyclaceae bacterium | reverse complement strand
CGTCGGCCTGCCTTATAGCGAACCGGATATGAACAGCACCAGCAGCGGCGGCACCCCTTACGGCGTCAGCCATCACGCTGGTGGAGAAGGCACTGCATTGCTCAGCGAAGCCGAAAAGCGCCTCGCCTATGCACAAGGCATACGGTTGGCAAAGATCGCCCTCAAACTCGCAAACGGAAATACGTGATGTTGAAATCTACCCAATATGCCGCTATCGTAAGCTTGGTTGGACTGATCGCATTGTGTTTGGCGTGGGAACTCTGGCTCGCGCCTTTGCAGCCGGGCGGTTCATGGCTGGTATTAAAAGCATTGCCGCTTCTGCTACCGCTACGTGGCTTTGTGCACGCGCGCCGCTACACCTTCCAGTGGATGAGCTTGATGATCTGGCTGTATTTCACCGAAGGCGTCGTGCGTGCCACATCGGATGCGGGTTTGTCCGCCACACTCGCATGGATCGAGACTGCATTATCGGTGACGCTGTTTGTAGCCTCCGCCACCTATGCAAAGTTCAGCGAACCATCGCGCATGACAATGCGCTAAACAGTCTCGCCCTGCGGATCGACGCGTATGAGATTGGCATGCAGCTTGTTGAGCGCATTGAGGTACGCTTTGGCCGAAGCGACGATGATGTCGGTATCGGCACCCTGGCCATTGACGACGCGGCCCTCCTTGGCCAGACGGACAGTGACTTCGCCTTGCGCATCGGTGCCGGTGGTAATGGCATTGACCGAATAGAGCAGCAACTCCGTCTGACTCTGCGCAATTTTTTCGATGGCTTTGAAAACTGCGTCCACGGGACCGGAGCCCTCGGACTGCGCTTTCGTTTCTTGGCCGTTCACAGCGAGTGCGACAGCGGCTTGCGGCACTTCACCGGTTTCGGAATGTACGCGTGAGGCAATGAGTTTGTAGTGCTCATGCTCGGGCGTGACACCCTCATCCGACATCAATGCGTGCAAGTCTTCGTCGAAAATTTCTTGCTTCTTGTCGGCTAGTTCCTTGAAGCGAGCGAAAGCCAGGTTGAGATGCTCTTCCGATTCGATGACGATACCCAAGATTTGCAGACGCGAGCGAAAGGCGTTACGTCCCGACAACTTACCAAGCACTAGTTTGTTGGCGTTCCAGCCAACGTCTTCAGCGCGCATGATCTCGTAGGTTTCGCGGTGCTTAAGTACGCCGTCTTGGTGTATGCCGGATTCATGCGCGAAGGCATTGGCGCCGACGATGGCTTTGTTGGGCTGCACGGGATAGCCGGTGATTTGCGACACCAGCTTGGAGGCCGGCACGATCTGCGTGGCGTCGATGCTGGTTTCTACCGGAAAGATGTCGGCGCGCGTGCGCACAGCCATCACCACCTCTTCCAGCGAAGCGTTGCCTGCACGCTCGCCCAGGCCGTTGATGGTGCATTCGATCTGACGCGCACCAGCCATGACCGCGGCCAGTGAATTGGCAACCGCCAAACCTAGATCGTTATGACAATGTACTGACCAGACAACCTTGTCGGCGCCCGGCACGCGTTCGATGAGATTACGAATCAGCGCCTGAAATTGTTCCGGCATGTTGTAGCCCACCGTGTCCGGCACGTTGATGGTCTTGGCGCCGGCCTTGATGACCTGTTCGAAAATCCGGCACAGAAAATCGATTTCCGAACGCCCGGCATCCTCGGCCGAAAATTCTATGTCATCGGTATATTCGGACGCCCAGCCAATTGCCTTAACCGCGTGCTCGACGACCTGATCTGGCGTCATGCGCAACTTCTTTGCCATGTGAATCGGACTAGTCGCGATAAAGGTGTGAATGCGTCCGCGCGGAGCTGACTTGATGGCCTCACCTGCACGGCGAACGTCGCTCTCGTTGGCACGCGCGAGCGAGCAGACCGCGGACTCTTTGATTGCTTCGGCCACCGCACGAATGGCTTCAAAATCGCCGTTGGATGCCGCAGCGAACCCCGCCTCGATGACATCCACCCGCATTTTTTCCAGCTGCCGCGCGATACGGACTTTCTCTTCGCGCGTCATCGAGGCGCCGGGACTTTGCTCACCGTCACGCAGGGTCGTATCGAATATGACAAGACGATCTTTCATGCCCGAACCTCCATCGCCTCAACGTGCGGCCGATTTGCGCTTGCGCCACCAACGCAACGCCGTCATCACGTAACCCGACAAGGCGTAGCACACGAACATTCCGAACAACACACCCGGTGGATAACTCGATACGAACAGCAACAGCACGACCACTGCGATGGCAATCGAAAAGGGAATACTGCGCCGCAAATTAAAATCCTTGCCGCTGTAAAAGAAGACATTCGTCACCATGCTGATGCCGGCAAAGATCGTTACCGCACAAGCGATGAAACGCGCGTCATGACCCAGTATGTCATTGTCAATCGCTACCCATACGCAACCGGCCACCAAGGCGGCGGCCGCCGGACTGGGCAGGCCTTGGAAGAAACGCTTGTCGACGACATTCAGATTGGTGTTGAAGCGAGCGAGGCGCAGCGCCGCGCACGAGCAGTAGACGAAGGCGGCGATCCAGCCCGGCTTGCCGAGACCCCGGAGCGCCCATTCGTAGGCGATCAGCGCCGGCGCGGCGCCGAACGAGACCATGTCGGAGAGCGAGTCCATGTGCTCGCCGAACACGCTTTGGGTGTGGGTCATGCGCGCGATGCGGCCGTCGAGGCTGTCGAGCACCATTGCCGCGAACACGCCGTAGGCCGATTGCTCGAATCGCCCGTTCATCGCCATGACGACCGCGTAGAAGCCGCCGAACAGCGCGCCGAGCGTGAACAGGTTGGGCAGGATGTAGATGCCCTTCCTGCGCCGGCGCGGCGGCAGCTCGACCTCGTCGTCGGGCAGCTCGCTGTCGACGGCGGTCACGGCGACGGGACGCTCCGCCATCGAACGGCCCGTCAGTTGCGCGACTGATCGACCAGCCGGTTCTTCCTGATCCACGGCATCATCGCGCGCAGCTGTTCGCCGACCACCTCGATCGGCAGCTCGGCCGTGAGGCGGCGCTTGCTCATCAG
>DASUGV010000522.1:0-8052 GCA_036273835.1 Rhodocyclaceae bacterium | reverse complement strand
GGATTCGCGATAGCGGAAAAATGAATTACAAGCAGCGTTTCCATCCGCTCGAAGGACGTGTCGACGGTCAATGGCGCGTGCTCGACGAGGAAGATCTCAAGCGGCTCGGCTAAGCTCGGCATGCTCTTGCTGGCCATTTCCGCACGCCGGTAGTCATCTGTCTCACCACTTTGCGGACAAACAGTAGGACAATCCCGCGATCCAACTATTTGTCGTTCAAAGGAATCCAGTGTGGCACAGATGATCCAACGCCTTCTCATCACCGGCGCCGCCGGACGATTGGGCACCCTTCTGCGCGAGGGTCTCAAACCCTATGCAAAATCAATACGGCTGTCCGACATCGATGCCTTGACGGAGCCCGCGCGGGATGGAGAGGAATTCCTGCGCTGCGACCTCGCCGATCACGAAGCGGTAAGTCATATGGTTGAAGGCGTCAGCACAATCGTGCACATGGGCGGCGCGGCCTACGAACAATATTTCGAACCCATCTTGCGCGGCAATCTAATTGGCATATATAACCTATATGACGCAGCGCTGGCGCATGGCGTCAAGCGCATCGTCCTGGCAAGCAGCAACCACGTCACAGGTTTTTACGGAACCGACGAAGTCGTGTCGACCGACATGGCCGCGCGGCCGGACAGCCTATATGCCGCGAGCAAGAGTTTTGCGGAAATGGTATCGAGCTTCTATTTTCATCGCCACGGCATCGAAACAGTTTGCGTTCGCATAGGTACTTGCATATCTCGCCCCAAAAGCCAACGTTGCCTGGCAACGTGGCTCAGTCACGCCGATTTCGTGGAGCTGATCCGCTGCGCGTTGCAAGCGGACAATGTCGGCCATCTCGTTGTGTATGGCGTATCCAACAATCCACGCAAATGGTGGCGGGACGAAGCGGCCGAACGGCTCGGCTATCACCCGAAAGATTCGGCGGCCGACTACGCCGACCAGATCGCGCCGCTATCCCAGAACGACGCGCACAACTTATGGCAAGGCGGACAGGTGCTGGGAAGAGACTATCGCTGCGGCGGCAAGGTGCCCCAAGACTGGAAGCCCGACAAATAAAAATTTAATTTGCATAATGCGCGCGGACATCCGATGGGATTGCAATCATCGGGTCAACGAATTTCGGGCTCTGCGGTCGGATCTGTGCCTTCCAGAAAATCGAAGTCGCAACCTTGATCGGCTTGCGTGACATGTGCTTGAAATAGGCGTCCATAACCGCGCGTGAAGCGCGCACGCGGTGCTTGCCATGCCGCACGACGGCGTGCCAGTTCTTCGGCGTCGACCAGCATATTCAGTTTGCGTGCCGACACATCCAGCTCGACCAGATCGCCGTCGCGCAGCAATGCGAGCGGACCGCCGACCGCCGCCTCTGGTGCAACATGCAGCACACATGCACCGTAACTCGTTCCACTCATGCGCGCATCGGAAATTCTCACCATGTCCTTGACGCCTTGGGCGAGCAATTTCTTGGGGATCGGTAGTTGTCCCCATTCGGGCATGCCCGGTCCGCCTTGCGGGCCGGCGTTGCGTAGAACGATGACGGAATCGGCATCGATATCCAGATTTGCATCGTCGATTCGCGCCGCCAGGTCCTGCGCGCTGTCGAACACGACGGCGCGGCCTGTGTGCCGCAATAAACGAGATTCGGCAGCGGCGGGTTTTATGACAGCGCCATTTGGTGCAAGATTGCCGCGCAAAACCGCCATGGCATCGCTTGCGACGAGCGGATTCTCGCGCTGGCGAATCACCTCATCGTTGAAAACTTCGGCGCGCGCGATGTTTTCGCCCAGCGTTCTCCCATCGACGGTCAATGCGTCGAGATGGAGCAAATCCGGAATGCGGGCAAGCAACGCGCGTAGACCACCGGCATAATAGAAATCTTCCATCAGAAAACGGCCAGCTGGTCGCAGATCCGCAATCACGGGCGTACGGCGCGCCAGCGTATCGAAGCGCTCGAGATCCAGGGCGATTCCTGCGCGTCTTGCGATGGCGATCAGATGAATGACGGCATTCGTCGAACCGCCGAGCGCAAGAACAGTTGTCACGGCGTTGTCGAAAGATTTCGCGCTCAACAACTTGGCCGGCGTCACATCCTCCCAAACAAGATCGACGACGCACCGGCCCGTGAGCGTCGCCATGCGCATGTGAGCGGAATCCGCGGCAGGAATGGATGCGGCGCCCGACAAGCTCAGGCCCAGCGCTTCAGTAGCGCTCGTCATCGTTGACGCAGTTCCCATTGTCATACAGTGCCCGGCTGAGCGCGCGATACCTTGCTCGGCTTCCTGCCACGCCGCTTCGTCGATCTCGCCCGTGCGCAGCATGTCCCAATACTTCCATGTGTCGGAGCCCGAACCGAGCGGCTCGCCGCGAAAATTACCGCGCAACATAGGGCCGGCCGGCATGAAGATGCATGGCAGCCCCATGCTGATGGCGCCCATCAGCAACGCCGGCGTGGTCTTGTCGCAACCACCCATGAGTACTGCGCCATCAATTGGATACGATCGCAAGAGCTCTTCTACTTCCAGGGCCAGCAGATTGCGATACATCATGGTGCTGGGTTTCTGGAAAGGTTCGGACAGAGACATCGCAGGCAGCTCAATCGGAAATCCGCCGGCTTGCCAGACGCCGCGCTTGATCTCCTCGGCGCGCTGTTTGAAATGGCTGTGGCAAGGGTTGATCTCGCTCCATGTGTTGACGATGGCGATCACCGGTTTGCCCGCGTAATCGCTGCGGTCGTATCCCATCTGCGCGGTGCGCGAACGATGTCCGAAAGCGCGCAAATCTTTGGCACCGTACCAACGATGACTTCTAAGCTCTTCGGGATTTCTTTTCATATCGTTTTTTGGCAGCTCAATGTATAGACATCTTCCAAACGCCTACGAAGATTGTCAAACGAGTTGTCAAACCAATTGCTGGTCTGATCCATTTTGAGGGTTTCCCCTAGCGCAAAATTTGCACACTCGCGGAAGCACGGGCGTAGAATCCGGCAGCTATGCCTCGGCTGACAACTTATAAATATGTAAGGCAAGAACAAAGCCAAAGGAGAAAGGATGGCTGAATACCAGCCAAGCAAGCGGCCGCAGCCAACCAACCGGGTCGACAGCGTATACACCGGACTGATGGAAGCCATGTCGAACGGAGAATACCCGGAGAACGGGCGATTGCCGACGGAAACGGAGCTCGCCATCCAATACGGCGTCTCGCGTCCTACAGTGCGTGAAGCGCTATCGAGATTGCGACTGGATGGTCTGGTCGCTTCGCGGCGCGGCTCGGGCAGCTACGTATTGCGCCGCCCGGACCGCAACATCAAACGGTTTGCGCCGATCGAAAGCATCGCCGATGTGCAAAGATGTTTCGCTTTCCGCATCGCGGTGGAATCGACCGCCGCAGGCTTGGCGGCAGAGTTGAGAACATCGCGCGATCTCGACGATATCCAGCGCGCGCTAACACAATTGGATAAAGCGCGCGAAACGGATCTCGGCGTAGAAGAAGATTTGCAATTTCATTTGGCAATCGTGCGCGCTTCGCAGAATGTTTTTTTTGTGACGGCGCTGGACATGATTGGCGAACAACTGCGTGTCGGTATGCAATTGTCACGCAGCCTGTCTTTGGAAAAAAGTCTTGTGCGGCGCGAGCTGGTGCAGGTGGAACACCGTGAAATCGTCAACGCCATCGAGAAAGGCTCATCGGTGGATGCGGCCGAGGCCATGCGTTTGCATTTGGGTAACGCACGCCGCCGCTTGTTCGAAGGGCCACAATCTCAATGAATGCGGAAATCGGCAAATAACATGGCGTCGGCCGCAACAGCTACCCGCTTAGATACCGATGCGATCATCGGCGGCGACCTTCGCAACACCACTGGCGAGAGTCCCGTGTGGAGCGTTGCCGAGCAGATGCTCTACTGGGTCGACATCCGGCAAAGCCGCATCCATCGCTACGATCCTGCCAGTGGCGGAATTCGCGCATGGAAGTTACCCGAGATGCCGGGTTGCATTGCGTTGCGACGTGGTGGCGGCCTCATTGCCGCATGCGAAAGCGGTATTTTCGCGATTGATTTGAGTGAGCCTGACCAAGCTGTGTGTAGGCGCCTGGCAACCGTTGCGCATGCCGCGCCCAACATGCGCTTCAACGACGGACGCTGCGACCGCCAAGGACGTTTCCGCGCGACTACCTTGCTGATGGGCGTAACCGAAATGCATAAGCTCGGCGTACTGTATGGATTTGAACGCGGCGCATTGAGCATGCTTGGTGTCGACGCGTTGAATACGCCGAATGGTATGGCCTTCAGCCCCGATGGCAGAACAATGTATCTGTCGGATTCTCACGCCAGCGTACGAATGGTGTGGTCCTTCGATTACGATATTGACGATGGCATATTGCATAATCGTCGTGTGTTCGTCGATATGACAAACTATGCCGGCCGCCCGGATGGCGCAGCGATCGACGTCGAAGGCTGTTATTGGGTAGCCGGCATGGACGATGGCTGTGTCATGCGCTTTACGCCCACCGGCAAGCTGGATCGCAAGGTTTCGTTGCCCACCGCAACACCAACGATGTGCGCATTTGGCGGCGCCGATTTGAAAACATTGTTTGTGACGTCTTTGTGCCGTACCGTAGCGGACAAAAAGCGCGACCCGCAAGCGGGGTGTCTTCTGGCGTTAGCGCTGGACACGCAAGGTATTGAAGAGCCCACTTACGGTGGTTAACAAATTGAACGGAGCAAGATGTCGATGCGTATTGCTCGTTCACGAATTCATGATGTACCGCAAGCCGTATGATTTTCGTTCGACGTAACATGGTGCGACGCAATATGAATGAGCTTGATATACGTATTGCGTTACCTTTGCGGCAATGATGGTATCTTGCTGGCACCTTCCGCCGATGCGGTAAAAGGATGCTGGTGGTTGAACCCTTCCGGATACGGAAGATTTGTGGGCTGCGATCTTTTGGTGCTTACCAGGGAAAGTAGTTGTTTGCGATATTTTGACTTTCAAGACAGAAGGAGACTCACGATGAAATGTCTTTCAAAAATTGCAGTTGGATTGCTTGCAGTAGGCTGTTTCAGCAGCGCGTTTGCCCAGCAGAAAATTGAGCTGCGCGTTTCTGATGTGTGGGATGACGCTTATCCCACTGTCATGGCACTCAAGGACATGGGTGAGATGCTGTCTCAACGCACCAATGGCCGCATCACGGTGAAGGTGTTTCCGAATGGTTCTCTGGGATCCGAGGCGGAAACGATCGAACAAGTGAAGATCGGTGCGCTCGACATGGTGCGCGTCAACATCTCCGCATTTAACAATCCGTGCCCGGACACCTCGGTTGCCGTGCTGCCTTTCCTGTTCCGTTCCGTCGACCATCTGCATCACGTGCTCGACAGCGCACCCGGCCAAGAGCTGCTCAAGGCATGCGAAGCGCAAGGCTTTGTAGGTCTCGCGTTCTATGACAGCGGCGCGCGTTCTATCTACGCCAAGAAACCTGTCAGGAGTATCGCCGATACCAAGGGCATGAAGATCCGTGTACAGCAATCCGATCTGTGGGTGGCCGTTGCCAATGCAATGGGTGCCAATCCGACACCGATGCCTCTTGGCGAAGTCTATACGGGTCTCAAGACAGGTTTGATCGATGCGGCCGAGAACAACATTCCTTCCTACGAAGGTGCGAAGCACTACGAAGTGGTCAAGTACTACTCGAAGACCGAGCACTCGATGCCGCCGGAAGTTGTGATGATTTCCAAGAAAAAATGGGATTCATTCTCTCCCGCGGATCAGAAGCTGATTGCGCAAGCCGCCAAGGATTCGGTGCCGCTGAACCGCAAATACTGGGCTGATCGCGAAGCCAAGTCCCTGGCGATCGTGACGGCCGCCGGCGCGCAGATCATTTCCGACGTGGACAAGAAATCGTTCCAGGATGCGATGGGACCGGTCTATGCGAAGTTTGTGACGACCGATAAGCAAAAGGCGCTTCTCAAGGCCATTCAAGACACAAAATAATGACACTTGCATGACCACCCGGCCGCATGGCGGCCGGGTTTCTGTTTCACTCACCGGAGACTCCGCAGATGTACACTCAATTCTGCGCAAGGCTGTCGAAGATTAGTCTGCAAGTTGCAGTGGTCGGTCTCATTGCGATCATTCTGTGCGTGCTGTACCAGGTCTTCGGGCGCTACGTGCTCAACGATACGCCGACGTGGGCTGAAACCCTGTCGCTGTTACTTGTTCTCTATGTGACCATGCTCGGTACTGCGGTTGGCGTACGCGATGCGGGTCATATCGGTCTTGAATCATTTCTTGTGCTTGCGCCGGAATCGCTGCGCCTGAAACTTGAACTTCTTATTCATGCGCTGCTGATCGTCTTTGGCGGCTGCATGGCTTATTTCGGCGTCACGCTTGCCATCGGTCAATGGGGCCAAACCATTCCTACCTTGCCCTGGGCACCGGATGGATTGCGTTACCTGCCTATCTCACTGTGCGGCGGTCTGATGGTTCTTTTCTCCATCGAACACATCATTGCTCTTTTCAAAGGCACCGAGGTTGAACCATCATGGCACTGACATTGCTCGCCGTTTCATTTTTCATTTTTCTGATGCTGGGCGTGCCGGTCGTATTTTCCATCGGCTTGTGTTCGCTCATCACCGTTCTGTATGAAGGCTTGCCCATGGGCGTCGTCTTCCAACAGATGGTTGGCGGCATGCAGGTGTTCTCATTTCTTGCCATTCCGTTCTTCATCTTCGCGGGCGAATTGATGCTCTATGGCGGCGTGGCCGACAAGATCGTCAACTTCGCCAAGGCGGCTGTGGGCCATGTGCGTGGCGGGCTAGGCATGAGCAATGTGGTGGCCTGTACGATGTTCGGCGGTATCTCGGGCTCTGCCGTCGCCGACGTGTCGGCAATGGGCGCAGTGCTCATCCCGATCATGAAGCGCGAGGGATATGGTGCGGACTACGCAGTCAACGTGACGACGCATGCCGCGCTTGTTGGCGTGCTGATGCCGACCAGTCTGAACATCATCATCTTCTCGCTCGCCGCGGGCGGCTCGGTGTCGATCTTCGACTTGATTCTTGCGGGCATCATACCGGCCGTCGTGCTGACGATCTGTAACCTTGCCGCCGCTTATCTCGTAGCCGTCAAGCGTGGTTACCCCAGCGGCACTTTCCCTGGCTGGAGCATCGTCATGACGACACTGGGACATGCGCTGCCTGGAATGCTCGTCGTCTTCATCATCATGGCAGGCATTCTCAGTGGCGTATTCACTGCTACGGAATCCGCTTCGATCGCCGTTCTCTATGCGCTCATCCTCACCGGGGTGGTGTATCGCTCGCTGAGTTGGGAGCATTTCATTACCGCGTGTGCAAAAGCGGTAAAAACAACAGGGGTCGTGCTGGCGCTGATCGGTATTTCGGCGGCGTTCGGATACTTCATGGCTTATTACTCGGTGCCGGATATGGCCGGTGAGTGGATGGCGCATATTTCCACATCACCCTGGATCATCTTCCTGCTGGTGAATATCGTTCTGTTCATACTCGGTACGTTTCTCGACATGGCACCGACCATCCTCGTGTGCACACCGATTTTTATGCCAATCTGTGTGAAGTTCGGCATGGATCCGGTTCAGTTCGGGATGGTCATACTGCTCAACTGCGCGCTCGGTTTGAACACACCTCCTGTGGGCACTACACAGTTCGTCGGCTGCGCGATCGGTGAAATTTCAGTTGGAGAAGTGATGAAGTCGATCCTGCCATTCTATGGCGCGCTGACCGCCACGATGCTGCTGGTGACTTATGTGCCGGCGCTGTCGTTGTGGCTACCGCACTTGGCCCACGGAGCACATTAAGCATGTCGATTTATTGTTTATGACAATGTACTCGGTCGAGTGAAACAAAAAGGGCTATCCGCGGATAGCCCTTTTTACTGAGCGCGAAAGAATTACTGGCAATTCGGAATCACACGAACCGCGACGACACCGTCGACCTCTTTCAGCTTGCCAATAAGATCCTTGGAAACTTCGCCCGACACATCGATGATGTTGTAGGCAACCTCGCCTTTGTTCTTG
>DASUGV010000521.1:0-4349 GCA_036273835.1 Rhodocyclaceae bacterium | reverse complement strand
CGCACAAGTACATCGCCGCAAAGGTTCCGATCAGCGAAACAGGCATCACCACTGCCGGAATCAGCGTAGCGCGAACGCTGCGCAGGAAAAGAAACACGACCAGCACCACCAGCAAAACGGATATGACCAACGAATGTTCGACTTCGCTCAGCGAAGCGCGAATCGGTGGCGAACGATCCATCGCGATGCTCAGGTCCATTGAACCCGGTATTTGCGAGCGCAATTCCGGCAATATCTGCTTGACGCGATCCACCGTCTTGATGATGTTGGCACCCGGCTGGCGAAACAACACGATCAAGACCGATGGCGTCCCGTTGGCAGAGCCCGCGTTGCGCACGTCCTGCACCGAATCGACGACATCGGCCACGTCGGACAAATGCACGGCCACACCATTGCGATAGGCAATGATCAACGACCGGTATTCCGCCGCCTTCTTGGCCTGATCGTTCGCATAAATTTGCCAGTGATGCGTGTCGTCCTCGAGCGAACCCTTGGGCGGATTCGCATTAGTGGCGGAAATCGCGCTACGCACGTCTTCCATGTCAATGGAATATTTCGACAGGCGGTTCGGATTGAGTTCGACCCGTACCGCCGGCAGGGAACTACCACCCACGCCGGCGTCGCCGATACCTTCGATCTGCAGCAGGCGCTGCGCGACGAGCGTGGATCCCACATCGAACAGCTGACCTTGCGAGTGCGTTTTCGAGGTCAGGGCCAGAATCATGATAGGTGCATCGGCCGGATTGGATTTGCGATAAATGGGGTTTCGCGGCATCGCCGGCAACATGCTCCGCGCGGCGTTGATGGCGGCCTGCACGTCTCGCGCCGCGCCGTTGACGTCGCGGCTGAGATCGAATTGCAGCGTCAATCTTGTGCTGCCCAGGGTACTTGACGACGTCATTTCCGTTACGCCGGCGATGAGGCCCAGGGTTCGCTCCAGTGGTGTGGCGACGGTCGCCGCCATCGTCTCGGGGCTCGCGCCGGGTAGCGATGCAAAAACGGAAATGGTCGCATAGTCGACCTGCGGCAACGGCGACACGGGCAGCAACTGAAAACCCACAACGCCCATCAGCACCACGGCAATGGTCAATAGCGTAGTCGCCACGGGACGCAGCACGAAGATGCCCAACAGCTTCATGTCTTGATCTCGGCCACGCTAGGCACCTCGGTGCCGACGGGTACCGGCTTCAGGCGACGCGCCAGACGATCGAAGGCAAGATAGATAACGGGCGTGGTAAAGAGCGTCAGCACTTGGCTGACCAGCAGACCTCCTACCATCGTTATGCCAAGTGGATAGCGCAGTTCGGAGCCGACGCCGCCACCCAGCATGAGCGGCAGCGCGCTCAGCAATGCGGCCATGGTCGTCATCATGATCGGCCGAAAGCGCAGCAGGCAAGCTTGGAAAATAGCTTCGCGCGGCGATTTGCCTTCCTGGCGTTCGGCCTCCAGTGCGAAATCGATCATCATGATGGCATTCTTCTTCACGATGCCTATCAGCAGAATGATGCCGATGATGGCGATGACATTCAGTTCCGAATGCGCCAGCATCAGTGCCAGCAACGCCCCGACGCCGGCAGAAGGCAGCGTGGAAAGAATCGTGATGGGATGTATGAAACTTTCATAAAGAACGCCCAGCACGATATACATCGTCACGACAGCGGCGAGGATGAGCCATAGTTGATTGTTCAGTGACCCCTGAAAAGCCAGCGCGGCGCCTTGGAAACTGGTGTGGACGGCAGTGGGTAAAGAAAGACTTTGCTCGATGCCGCGAATACTTCGCACCGCTTCGCCCAACGACACACCATGCGTCAGGTTGAACGAAATCGTGGCCGCCGGAAATTGCGCCAGATGATTGATGACCAGCGGCCCGTTCTGCTCGGCGAAATGCGCCACAGCGCTCAATGGCACCTGCTTGCCGCCCGCACCCGGCACGTACAAATCGTTCAGAGAAGGAAGACCGCGCTGAAATTCCGGCATGACTTCCAGTACCACACGATACTGGTTGGATTGCGTGAAAATCGTGGACACCAAGCGTTGTCCGAAGGCGTTGTACAGCACATTGCCGATTGCCGCCGCCGTGACGCCCAAGCGGCCCGCTGCATCGCGGTCGATGTCGACGTAGGCCTGCAATCCTTTGTCGAGAAGGTCGCTGGTCACGTCCTTCAATTGCGGAGAAGTCTGCAAACGCTCCACCAACCTCGGCACCCACTCGCTCAGCAATTGCGGGTCGTTGGACTGCAACGTGAGCTGGTATTGCGTACGGCTGATGCGATCCTCGATTTTCAGATCCTGCACGGGCTGCAGATAAACCGATGCGCCTGGAACAGTGGCCAGCGCGCGTTCGAGGCGGTCGGCAATCTCCGGCGCTCGCGCGCTGCGCTGCGCGAGCGGTTTGAGGTTGATGAGCATACGGCCGCTGTTAAGCGCGGGATTGATCCCGTCGACGCCGACGAAGGATGACAGACTGTCCACGTCCGGATCTTGAAGAACGATTTGCGCGAGCGCCTGCTGTCGCTCAGCCATGGCAGTAAAGGAAATGGTCTGTGATGTGTCGGATATGGCTTGTATAACGCCGGTATCCTGCACGGGAAAAAAACCTTTCGGCGTCCAGATATAGAGCAGGACGGTCACCAGCAAAGTCGCGCCGGCCACCAATAGAGTTGCGGCCTGACGATCCAGCACCCAGGTCAGCGTGCGCCCGTAATAGGCGATGACCGCGTCCAAATAGCGGCCGCTCAATTGATAATAGCGACCTTTGTTTTGCGCAGTGGTGTGGCGCAACAGGCGCGCGCACATCATGGGCGTGAGCGTCAACGAGACGACGGCAGAAATGAGGATGGATATCGCCAACGTCACCGCGAATTCGCGGAACAGCCTCCCAACCACATCGCCCATGAACAACAGCGGAATCAAGACCGCCACCAAAGAAAATGTCAGCGAAATAATGGTGAAACCAATCTGCTTGGCGCCTTTCAATGCCGCCTGCAGAGGCGGCTCGCCCGCTTCAATAAAACGCGAGACATTCTCGATCATGACAATTGCATCATCGACGACGAAGCCGGTCGCAATCGTCAACGCCATCAGCGTCAAATTGTTGATCGAGAATCCCGCCAGATACATGACGCCAAACGTGCCCACCAGCGAAAGCGGCACGGCCACCGCAGGAATGATGGTGGCCGGCACGTTACGCAGGAACAGGAAAATCACCATCACCACCAGCGCCACGGCCAGCGCAAGCTCGGAACTCACATCCCCGATTGACGCCCGGATATTTGTCGTGCGATCGGTGAGCACCTTCAGTTCGACCGATCCCGGCAAACTGTCTTGTAATTCCGGCAGCATATCCTTCAGGCGATCGACCGTCTCGATCACGTTGGCACCCGGCTGCCGCTGGACGTTCAGGATGATTGCCGGTGTCATATTCGCCCACGCGGCCAATTTTGTGTTCTGCGCAGACTCTATGACGTTGGCAACATCGCCAAGGCGTATCGGCGCGCCATTCCTGTATGCAAGAATCAAATTCCGGTATTCGTCGGCCGATTTGATCTGAGTGTTCGCGTCGATGGTCGAAGACCGCAGCGCGCCATCGAAATTGCCCTTGGCCTGGTTGGTATTGGCATTGGCGACGACGGAGCGTAGATCGTCCAATCCCAATCCAGCCATCGCCAGCGCGCGCGGGTTGGCTTGTATCCGCACGGCCGGCCGCTGCCCGCCGGAGATCGTCACCAAGCCGACACCCGTCAGCTGCGAAATTTTTTGCGCGATACGCGTGTCGACCAAATCCTCGACGCGTATCAACGGCATGGTGTTCGACATGATCGCCAAGGTCATGATGGGCGCATCGGCCAGATTGACCTTGTTGTAAATCGGCGGAGCCGGCAAATCGCTGGGCAAGGTATTGCTGCCCGCATTGATCGCCGCCTGCACTTCTTGTTCGGCGACATCCAGGCTGATGTCCAGGCTGAATTGCAAAGTGATGACGGACGAGCCCGCAGAGTTCTGCGACGACATTTGCGCAAGGCCCGACATCTGCCCGAACTGCCGCTCGAGCGGAGCGGTGACCGAAGAGGTGATCACGTCCGGACTGGCACCCGGGTAGAGCGTCACGACTTGTATGGTCGGATAATCGACTTCCGGCAACGCCGACACCGGAATGACACTCAATGCGATCAAACCGGCCAACAGAATCGCCGCCATCAACAAGAACGTCGCAACGGGCCGCAGAATAAACAAACGCGAAGGATTCATGCAGCTCTTTTGCTCAAAATGCGTGGAGGATAAATTTCACGATGCGTCTCGCCGTTCAATGCAAGCTAGTCGAAGGTCCCATCGTCAGGTGCTGATGGCCC
>DASUGV010000520.1:0-3405 GCA_036273835.1 Rhodocyclaceae bacterium | reverse complement strand
GGTCGAGAAGCTCATTGTCGTGCCCGAGAACATCAGGCGCGAGCGCAAAATCTGGCGCGCTTCATCGAGCTTGCGATCGCGGTCGGGCACATTCTTCATATGCGTGAGCAACGACACCCAATCGATGACGCCGGAGCTTGGCCACAGATTCGGTGCGATCTCCAATGACTGGAGCATTTCAGGTTTTGCGTGGCCGTAGCGCGCCAGCGCATCGATGGCCGCGAGCTTGCGCATGACCAGATCGGCGGTCTGCAGCGAACCGTAACGATGGATGCGGCCCGCCACGAAATCTTCCAGGCCCTTGAGCATGCGCTGCTGCACGTCGTCGGGAATCTCGTAGCCCGCTTCATTGGCGATGGTCAGCAAATATGACGTAAGCGTATCGTCGCCGGGCAACCAGTCCATCGGAAAGTATTTTGCCAGCCCGTCATGATCGAGATAGTTCGGCAAACCGTTCATGACGGCTTGCCAACGCGACTCGTCTTCCAGCGCAACAGCGACCGAAGCGCGTTGTTCGAGGCACGTATAGGGATAGCGCTGCATCCACTCGCGCAAGCCGCTCAACTCGCCGCCGAGCGAATTCGCCAATCGCACATCGATACCGCCGCGACCGGGAATCGCACCCGCCGGACGCTGCACGGGAAAGCTCAGTGGCTTGCCTGGTTCGAGCTGCTCGAGCGTTTGCTGATAGACATGCACAGGGTAAGCGGCGCCGACCGTCTGCACGAACGTCAGCGCGTCCTTCGCAGGCGTGCTTGCCTGTTTTGCATCCGCGCTCGCAACTTCGGTCGCAGCAAGGCTCCAAGTCAATTTGCCGATGTCATACGGCACATTCGCCGGAAAGCTCACCGTGCTGGCTTCTCCGGGTTTGATTGTGACGCGCTGGGTTCCTACAACTTTGTTGCCAGTACCTGGATCGGCATTAGCCATGACGTCGAGCGTGAGTGTGCGATCGCCGCCATTGCGCACCGTCGCCATCGCGGCGAACTGGTCACCCTCGCGCACGAAAGGCGGCAAGCCGGCGAATAGCATGACTTCCTGCGAAGTACGAATGTTGGTGCTGGCCGAACCGAATTGCATGTCGTTGGCATGTGCGATGGCTTCGATGCGGAACGAAGTGAGCGAGTCGTTGAGCGGCACGTCGATGTGCGCTTCGCCCTTGGCATCGAGCTGCACGGACGGCCGCCACAGCAACAGCGTGTCGAACAACTCGCGCGCATTGGCGCCTTCGCCGCCACCGCCGCCACCCGGAGGCGCCGCTTTCTTGCCGAAGTGGCGCTTGCCAATGACCTGCGATTGCGCGGTCGAAGTCTGCACTTCGGCCGGGCGGCGCTGCATCATCGCGTCGAGCAGTTCCCACGACGTCGGCGCAGCAAGTTGCAGCAAGCCCTCGTCGACGGCGGCGATGGCGACCTCGGCATTCGCCGCGGGCTTGCCGTTCGCGTCCGTTACGCTGATCTTTACGGCCGCGTGATCGCGCACCTTGTAGCGCTCACGATCCGCTTCGACCTTCACCTTGAGTTCGTACTGCTGCCAGCCGACCTTGATCTGCGTCATGCCGAGACGGAAAGCGGGACGCGTGAGATCCACCAGCGCGGTAGGCGCAGTATTGATCTCGTGCGGCAATTCCTTCACCAGGCCGAAGAACATGCCAATGCGATAAATCATGCGGCGCAGCCACGCGAAGCGGCCGGGCACTTCGGGATCGACGCGGCCGCGCACAACCATGACGGATACATAAGCATTGGGGCCGTAGTTCTTGGCGATGGGCACGTCCACGAACGGCTTCTTCGCGCTGATCGGCACGACCATGGAACTGAGGATGCCTTCGCGCTCCACCGTGACGAGCGCGGTGGCTTCACGGAACGGCATGCGCACTTCGAAATGCGCGACATCGCCAGGTTCATATGCGCGCTTGTCTGGCAGCACGTCGATGCGATCGCTCTGCGATGCAGAGAACCAAGCGTCTTCGCCGGCCACGTAGACATCGGCGCTGGCGACGGCGGCATTGCCTTTGTCGTCCTGCGCGCGTGCGACGAGAATCAAGTCGCCGGAATCCGGCGCCGCGCCCTCGCATATCAGCAGGCCACGCCGATCCGTCGTGCCGCTGCACGCGGTGCCGACGCGCTTGATCTCGGCTGTTTCCTCGTAGGCGTAGAAACCGCCGAGCAGCCGCTTGCGATATGCATATGTCTTACGCAGATAGGCATCGACGCTGATTTTGCGGTTGGGCTGAATCTTGCCGCTGGCATCCAGCGCCAGCACCTTGAAGGGCATGTGATCCTTGGTGGCATACCAGCCTTCCATGCGGATGCCGAGCACCAGCGCGGATGGCAGCACTAGCACGCGCGTGCTGGAAGTGAGAATCTGCCCATTCGGATCGCTGTATTCCATCTCGACTTCGAGCGCGCGCGGATCGTCGGATTGGGGAATGCCATCGAAGCTGACGCGCGCGCCACCGTTGGAATCCAACGTCAAGCTGCGCGTGCGCGCGGCATAGCCCGTTGCAACAGTCGCAGCGGGAGATGCGTCTTCGTCGTCATCACTATCTCCATCGCTGTCTTCGTCGCCGGACGGATCGTACGCATATGGCTGCACAGCGGCGATCCCTTCCTGCGGCGCCTTGCCGCCGAAATGGAAGTCGTCGTACGCGGGGAATTCCAGCGGATATGACACCAGCCTACTGCGAAACTTCACTGGCACACCCGCCGCCGCACCGCCGGCGAGATAGGAGAGTTGCGCGTCGACATCGACCTTGCTGGTTCTTACTGCAGTTTCCGATGGCGGTTTGAGCACAGCCTTCATCAGCGGCACGCGATACTGTTCGACACGAAAACTGCCCGACTGCAAGGTCTGATTGTCCACCTTGAGTTCGATGGTATAAGTGCCGAGGTCGGCCTCTTTCGGGATCGTCCAGGTCGACACGCCGGTGCCTTTGTGCCAGGTTACGGGCACTTCGTAACGTTCGCCGCTACCCTGGTGTTCGATCGCGACCGTTTCGTCCGGCTCGCTGCCTGGTTGCGCAAAACCCTGGCCAGTGCGCACCCGTATGAAGTGTTTCATCGACACCGTTTCGCCAGCACGGAACAACGGACGATCCAGCACGGTATGCGCAGCGATAACGCCGGGGACGATGCCGCTGCCAAGATTGAATTGCCACGTGCTGATGCCTTCGTTCCAACTCGTCAGCATGAAGGACAAGTCTTCGTCCTTGCGCGCCACGACGAGCAGACCGTTGCAGCGCCGGTCGTAATGCGTTTCAAACTGCGCATCGATATGCGCTATGCCCTTGGCATCTGTCGTGCCGTTCCACAACGGCGAACCATAACAAGTGGACACGCTGACGCGCGCATTGGCCACCGGTTGCGCGTTATCGAGCTGCGTCACCCACGCCAGCGACGACTC
>DASUGV010000519.1:0-2617 GCA_036273835.1 Rhodocyclaceae bacterium | reverse complement strand
GAAGCGTACGCTTGCACCCAGTCAACAAAAAAAGGGCTGCCGCGCAGCCCTTTTTTAACCATATCTATGCGATCAATGCTCGCCCAATACCGATACGGTCACAGTAACCACGACGTCGGTATGCAGCACAACTTGCACGGTCGAGTCGCCGACCATCTTGATCGGACCGTCAGGCATGCGCACGGCAGCTTTCTCGACTGTGAGCCCTTGTGCAACAAGCGCCTCAGCGATATCAAAATTAGTGACGGAACCAAACAGTCGTCCATCAACGCCTGCCTTGCTGGTGATCTGCACCATCAAGCCGGTGTACTTATCAGCTAACGCTTGCGCAGCAGCCAATTTTTCGTTGGCGACACGCTCCAGTTCGACACGCTTGGCCTGGAACTCGGCAACGCTAGTAGGTGTGGCGCGCCTTGCCTTGCCTTTCGGAATCAGAAAGTTGCGGGCGTAGCCGTCCTTGACGCGGACGACATCGCCAAGGTTGCCGAGATTGATGACTTTATCCAGAAGAATGATTTGCATTGTCGATTCCTCCGGTTATTGATGCAGGTCGGTGTAGGGCATCAGCGCAAGGAAACGCGCGCGCTTGATGGCCGTCGACAACTGGCGCTGATAATGGGTCTTGGTACCCGTGATACGCGCCGGCATGATCTTGCCATTTTCGGAGATGAAATCCTTGAGGATATCGATGTCCTTGTAGTCGATTTCTTCGATCTTCTCCGCGGAGAAACGACAGAACTTGCGACGCTTGAACAAGCTGCGATTGCCGCCGCGCTCTTCCTTCTTTTTTGCTGCTGGTCTAAAAGCCATTATTCATTCCTTCCAACAATTCAAATTTTCGAACGTGCAACACGGGTGCTCGACTGCGGGCGCTTTTGTTAGCGAGAAACCCTTCCAGTACAAGTTTGCTGCCCGGCGGCACAGCACAAATCTGGTGAGCGATCGGCCCGATCGCGCGGACCTCCAACTGGCATGACACTTCGCGTTCTACGTCGGCTTCCACCTGACGGGATTTATGCTCTATGCAAAACCCGACTACTGGAATTCTGGCCGGTGTAAGTCGCAACGCATCACGTTGCAACATACATCCGATTATGCAAACCGCATTGTCCGCAACATTGCCTGAGATTTCGCTCACTCCTACTCGGTGGATTCCGTCTCGGCATCGGCAGGCGTGCTGTCTTCAGCAACGGTCGGCGTCAATGAGCGGGACTTGTCTTCCTTCATCATCGGTGAAGGCGTCGTGACGGCCTTCTTCGTCTTGATGGAGAGGTGGCGCAGCACGGCATCATTAAACTTGAAAGCGTGTTCAAGCTCAGCGAGCGTTTCGGCGTCGCACTCGATATTCATCAGCACGTAGTGCGCTTTATGAATTTTCTGGATCGGATATGCCAATTGACGGCGACCCCAATCTTCGAGGCGATGGATGATGCCACCTTTACCCGAGACCAGCGTCTTGTAACGCTCGATCATCGCGGGTACCTGCTCGCTCTGGTCCGGATGGACGATAAAAACGACTTCGTAATGTCGCATGCAAACTCCCTTATGGTTAACTGAATGAAGCCCCCCGGCATGCGACCGGTGGGGCAAGGAAAGCCGAGCATGATACCTTGGAAGGTCTGCCGATTCAAGCGCTTATGAGCGCCTCAGGCAATCGAATAGGAGTACTCCCAAGAATGACATCCTGTGCTCGCGCTGTCGCCATTTCGCGACATCGACATCGCGTCGAATTTACTTGCCGGGGCGACGAATTACTGCATTCAAAGCCTGGCGACGTCGTTGGATGGCGACAAATTCATCTGAGTGAGACTTCCGCCTTAATAACTTAAATATTTGTTTTGATGAATATTTAACGACAAGGCACAAGTGTTGCGATGGCTGCGCTACTTTCATTCTTCAAAGACCCAACCAACCATGTCCTGCGCAGCTGAATCTTCAATCACTCTCACCACGCCACTCTCCAATACTTCCGTCAAAACCGTTGCTCCTATCTCAACGCCCCTTCATTGCGTACCCCGCTCCAGATTGTCTGCGCCCATGAAGTTCGGACAACATGCCGAGCGTCCTGGCCTGAGCGATGCCTTCGAACGATTGCACAACGAACGTCTACATCGCGACGAAGGCGTAAGTTTTCGCGTCGGTGTCGCTGCGACCGATTGGCAATTTACCCAAGCGCATGCTTTGGTGAGCAGACAATACCGGCGAGCCGGTTATCTCGAACCGCAAGCGCCGTCATCGTCTTCGGCGTCTCCTCTTGTCGCGCTCGCCCTGCGCAACACACTTGGCGGCGGTGGTGAGTCCCAAGCCCTGGGCACTGTGGCGTTACGATGCGACGGCCCGTCGGGTTTGCTGGCCGACGAGCAATATCGCAGCACGCTAGACGTAATGCGCGCGCAAGGCAGCCGGCTTGCCGAATGCGGCAGATTGGCCGTCGACGCGGCGGCACCGTTCATTACCGTGCTCGGCCAATTGGTGCGAACCGTGGCGCACATAGCGCGAGAAGAGCGCAATGTCACCGACGTCGTAGCGCTTTGCCACCCACGGCATGCTCATTTCTACTGCCGCACGCTGGGTTTTGCGCGTCTGGGTGAATTGAGCTTTTGCCAATATGTCGGCG
>DASUGV010000518.1:0-5961 GCA_036273835.1 Rhodocyclaceae bacterium | reverse complement strand
AGTTCCGGCAACTTCGCTGCAACGCTCATTGGGCTAGACATTTGTTAGCCGTCTGAAATGGTTATTTGAGAGCAAACCAAATAGCCGACCAAGTCAGCCCAAGCAACAAAAAATAAAGCGCTGCAGTTTCAGTCTCGATTCGTTTTTCGTTTCATTTTTCGTCTCATTTTCGTCATTCCTTTTATCTTCTGATCTTTCGGTCATTAACCGAATTTCCTCGTTTTTTCTCAAGGTTCGCCATGCATCTATCAGAGCTCAAGTCTCTGCACGTTAGCCAACTCCTCGAAATGGCGACTGCCAATGAAATCGAGGGCGCCAATCGCCTACGCAAACAGGAACTCGTGTTTGCGCTCCTGAAAAATCGCGCCAAAAAAGGCGAGCCCATTTTCGGTGATGGCGCACTGGAAGTGCTGCCTGACGGATTCGGCTTTCTGCGATCCCCCGACACTTCATACCTTGCGGGTACGGACGACATCTATGTTTCTCCTTCACAGATTCGCCGATTCAATCTGCATACTGGCGACACCATCGAAGGCGAAATTCGTACACCAAAAGATGGAGAGCGCTATTTCGCGCTGGTCAAAGTAGACAAGATCAATTTTGAAGCGCCCGAGGCTTCAAAGCATAAGATCCTGTTTGAAAATCTGACGCCGCTGCATCCCGACGAAGTCTTCACGCTGGAACGCGATATCCGAGCCGAGGAAAATATCACCTCCCGCGTCATCGATATCGTCGCCCCGATCGGCAAGGGTCAGCGTGGCTTGCTGGTCGCTTCGCCAAAATCCGGCAAGACAGTGATGCTGCAGCATATTGCGCATGCCATCACAGCCAATCATCCCGAAGCAATCGTCATCGTGCTATTGATCGACGAACGCCCAGAAGAAGTAACGGAAATGCAGCGCTCTGTGAAAGGCGAGGTGGTGGCTTCCACTTTCGATGAGCCGGCTACCCGTCACGTGCAGGTCGCCGAGATGGTGATCGAAAAAGCCAAGCGTCTGGTCGAGCACAAAAAGGACGTTGTCATAGTCTTGGATTCGCTCACGCGTTTGGCGCGCGCGTATAACACTGTCGTACCGGCATCCGGCAAAGTACTCACCGGTGGTGTCGATGCCAATGCGCTACAGAAACCCAAGCGCTTCTTCGGCGCTGCCCGCAATCTGGAAGAAGGCGGTTCGTTGACGATCATTGCGACAGCGTTGATCGATACGGGCTCGCGCATGGACGATGTGATCTACGAAGAATTCAAAGGCACCGGCAATATGGAAATCCATCTGGATCGCCGCATGGCCGAGAAGCGTATTTACCCTGCCATCAACGTCAACCGCTCGGGCACTCGCCGCGAAGAACTGCTGATGGACCCGAGCATCCTGCAAAAGGTCTGGATATTGCGTAAGCTGCTTTACAACATGGACGAACTGGCGGCGATGGAATTTCTGCTCGACAAGGTCAAACAAACCAAGAACAACAACGAATTCTTCGATTCCATGCGACGTTAATTCTGTTTAGTTTGCCTATTGTTTGAAAGAACAAAGACTGCGATAATCTACGTCTTTGATTTTTAAGGGTGGTCACATTCGCCATCCGCTGAAAGGATTACCCATGAAAGCCGAAATTCATCCGGAATACGCCGATGTCAGCGTCACTTGCAGCTGCGGCAACACCTTTACTACGCGTTCGACGATCGGCAAGCCGAAAATTCACGTTGAAGTCTGCTCTTCCTGCCATCCGTTCTACACGGGCAAGCAAAAAATCATGGACACTGCAGGCCGCGTGGAACGTTTCCGTCAGAAATACAATAGCGGAAAATCCGCAGCGTAAGTCGGTAGACCAGTGCGCTGATATGCGATTGGCATTGATAGAAAGGCAGCTTCGGCTGCCTTTTGTTTGTTGACGAAATATAAATCCATCTGCATGGATATCCTGAACACGTTCTGACGTCGGAAAGTCCTACAATTCCGTCCAAACCAAGATCAACCAATCCGATGCAATACGCCTACAAACCCAGTTCGCGCGCTATTTCCATACCGGCCTGGGCTCTGGTCATCTTGTTCTTCATCTATGCGCTTCCCGGCAATTTTGGTCATGATCCTTGGCGTGGCGACGACGTGTTGTATATCGATGTCGCTTTTGAAATGCTGCGCAACGGCGACTGGCTAGTGCCGCATATCGCGGGGCTACCGTACTTTGATTGGCCGCCGCTGACTTACTGGATCGCTGCAACGCTAGGCGGACTATTGAACTGGTTGATGCCGGTGCACGATGCGATCCGCCTCACGACGATCATCAGCTTAGGACTTGCGGTCTGGGCATTGCGCGCCACGACCAGGAAGCTAGTCGGTGTCGAATCGGGCAATGCGGCCTTCCTGCTTTCCATCGGTTCCATTGGCCTACTGATCCACGCCCACGAAGCGCAGCCGCAAATAACTTTGATGGCGGCCGTTGCCTGTACATTTTATGGTCTTGCAACGATGCACGATGATCTCAACGGTAATACCGAGGAGTCCGCTAGGGCTCACCCAATTCGCGGCGCCATAATCACCGGCGTCTCTACGGGCGCCGCCATATTGACCGCCGGCTTGGTAGGAGCGGCCTTGACACTGCCACTATGGTTTGTAATGCCATTGGCATATCCAAAACATCGGCAAGGCACATCTGCTCGCGCCTACTTGCTGGCCTTTGTCATTGCCGCGCTTCTTGCGGCAAGTTGGCCGATTGCATTGGCTATTTTTCAACCAGGCGCCTTGCATCAATGGTGGCGGCAGGAAATTACGGATATTGCTCCACACGCAGGCAACCTTGCCAACACCGAAGCGCTGACTCAGTTGCTAGCCTGGTTCACATGGCCGTTGTGGCCGGTGGCCGGTTGGTCGTTGTGGCGGAGGCGGAAACAGTTGCGCGATCCTCTATGCGTCCTGTCGCTTACCGGTCTAGTGGTTGCTGCGTGGCTGGTTATGACAACGGGATCATTGCGCGCCGCAAACGTAGTGCCGTTGCTGCCACCACTGATTCTACTCGCTGCCGCCGAATTGCCGCGTCTGCGGCGTGGCGCTGCCAATGCCTTCGATTGGTTCGGCATCATGAGCTTCTGTTGTATCGGATTATTTTTGTGGTTGGCGTGGCTGGCTATGCATCTGGGCTGGCCGTCACCGCTCGCACGCAACATCGTCCGACTCGCCCCCGACTTTGTCCACACATGGTCCTGGTGGACAGTGTCGATTGCAATCGTCATTAGCGCAGGATGGATCGTAGCGCTTGTTCGCGTGCCTTATTTCCCGCTGCGCGGCGCAGTTCATATGGCGCTGGGCGTCACACTCGCGTGGGCATTAGCGATCGTTCTGTGGCAAGACTGGTTCGATTACGATAGAAATTATCGACCCATCGCCCGCGAGATTGCCGTGCAAGTGCGCGAACAACATGGTGGAGCCTGTCTGGCCACGCTCGGTGCGGGAGATGTACAACGTGCGGCATTTTATTATTTCCAAAGACTGCGTGTCGATCCACGAAGCTCGGCTTTCAAGCACTGTCCAATGCTGATTGCATATTCGAGCGCTCGCAATGCGTTGCCCGTACCGGATGCCAATTGGCAGAAAACGTGGAGTAAAGAACGAGGACGAGGACGGCAGTCGGAGCGCTTCGCGCTTTATCGCCGCATCGACTAGACAGCACCGGCAGCCGACGAGTCCATTGGCCAGGCTTGCAAGAACACCTGCCAATGTGACGCTTCATTGCGATTGAGCGTATCCCTGACGACTGCAGTTTCCTGCGCATAGGTCTCCTTGCTTAACACGCCACGCATAAGCTGAAAGCGCAAGAAAACGAGGTAAGTATTGATCACGTCGATTTCGCAGTAGCGGCGAATGTCGCCAATGCGACCATCTTGATAGGCTTGCCACACTTGGCTTCCATCCATATCGAGCTTGCCGGGAAAGCCTGCGAGCTTAGCCAGATCATCAAGCGGCGCATTCGCACGTGACTGATGCAGCGCCAGCATACCCATTAAATCAAGATGGCGTGCGTGATAGCGGTTGATGTAATTATTTGTCTTGAAGTCGCAGCTGTCGGAATAACCTCCTTGTCCGACGTCCCAATATCGAGATGCAACGACGCCGTGCATCAAACTACGATAGTGCAACACCGGCATATCGAAGCCGCTACCATTCCAGGACACGACTTGCGGCGTCCACTTCTCGATACCATCAAAAAAGCGTTGAATGATCGTTATTTCATTCAATTCGGGTTCGGATAAAGAGAAAATCTGAAAATTTTTCTCGTCGCGCATCGCACATGAGATTGTGACAACGCGTTGCAAATAATGCGGCAGGAAATCCGAGCCGTTTTTAGCGCGGCAATGCTGAAAAGCGTAATCGGCGACTTCCGCGTCCGACAGCCGTGCCGGTAGAGCATGCAATATGCGTAAGCCCGCCACGTCTGGAATGGTTTCTATATCGAATACAAATACTGGACTCACGATAGCTCCGGCACTGGATGCCATTGTCATGAAGCGAAAAGCACGCTTATTGCATTGCGTTCATGCGGGAAAAACACCCATCGAGAGATAGCGATCGCCGCGGTCGCAGACGACGGCGACGATCACCGCGTTTTCCAATTCATGTGAGAGACGCAAAGCTACGCTCACCGCGCCGCCCGACGAAATGCCCGCGAAGATGCCCTCCTCGCGCGCGAGGCGACGCGTTGTGTCTTCGGCATCTGCCTGTGACACCATCACCTCGCGATCGACACGGCTGGCATCGAATATTTTCGGTAAATATTCCACTGGCCATTTGCGGATGCCAGGAATTTGCGCACCTTCGGCAGGCTGACAACCGATGATCTGTATATCGCCACGCTGCTCTTTAAGAAAGCGTGACACGCCCATGATGGTGCCAGTGGTGCCCATACTGCTCACGAAGTGAGTGACCGTGCCTTCGGTCTGTTGCCAAATTTCAGGACCTGTCCCTTCGTAGTGTGCTTGCGGATTGTCCGAGTTACCGAATTGATCGAGGATGATGCCTTGGCCTTCGTCGCGCATGCGATTGGCAACGTCGCGTGCCATTTCCATGCCGCCGGTGCGTGGCGTGAGGACCAGTTCCGCGCCAAATGCACGCATGCTTTGGCGACGCTCGACTGTCTGGTTTTCCGGCATGACGAGAATCATGCGATAGCCGCGCAGCGCGGCGACCATGGCCAATGCGATACCGGTATTGCCGCTGGTAGCTTCGATCAGCGTATCGCCGGGTTTGATATCGCCGCGTTTTTCAGCACGCAATACCATGGACAAAGCGGGTCTATCCTTTACCGATCCAGCCGGATTGTTGCCTTCCAATTTAACCAGAATGACGTTATTGCGGCGCACGGCCTCATCACCCGGCAAGCGTTTGAGCCGCACGAGCGGCGTTCGGCCAACGTAGTCTTCAAGAGTGGGAAAATTCATGGACAATCGGAATAGCGAAGATCTGGAATCGGACAATGATAACCGCCGACAGACAAGCGTGCTGGATTGCGTTCGGATCAGCCCTAGATTTTTGAAAGCGCCGCTGCCAATTGCGCAGATTCGTCATGCAAGCAGAGCAGTTGCGCCTGCATGGCTTGAAGATGATCGCCAATCATGCTCATCATCTGACGCGTGGCATGGAGCGGCGAGCATGCTTCGGCGCGAGCGCCATCGATCATGTCTTGCAATACTCTCAACGCCTGGCGGTGCTGCACCGGCGCGGCATCGATAAACTCATCGATGAGTTGCTGGCGCGCAGCGAAGAAAGCGGCAGGATCGCGCTTTGCAAGCGCACTCCAATAATCGAAATCGAAATGATCCAGGGAATCTGCCAAGTTCGCTCCCGCTTTGCATTGACTCAAAATCTGAGTTGGATGCTACGCAACCATGAAGCTGCGATCAAGCGGACGATATGCTGCAGGGCATTCCTAAGGAAAAGCAGTCAAAGAATCTGATTCGACGTTTCGAGA
>DASUGV010000517.1:0-2560 GCA_036273835.1 Rhodocyclaceae bacterium | reverse complement strand
TTCGTTATGCCAAACAACTCTCCGTTCGTGTGCTGCATCGGCGTGGCATAGGCGCCGTCGCCTTGCGGCCTGTGCATGCTGTGCAAGACCGTATAGCTGCCGTCGATCGTCATCGAGAAGATGACGCCGTAGCCGGCCTGCCCGCCCCATATCGTAGCGCCATAGAGGTTTCCGTCGGCGCCAGCGACCAAACCGGCGAATGCCTGGTAGCCATTCGCCGTGTTTTTATCGTCCCAGTTATACATCACGTGGTAATGGCCGGAGGGCGTGAGGCGATAGATGACTCCGCCGTTCAGTGCGCCGCCGGCCGTTGTGGTGCCGTAGAAATTTCCATCGATGCCTTCGACCAGGCCGCCCGTCGGGAATGAGCCGGACGCTGCATCGAAGCTGTGCACGGTGGTTACCTTCGTGCCGTTGATCTTGAAGATTGCGCCGGCCGATTGCGTTCCGCCGAATTGGCTCACCGCATAGAACGAGCCATCCTTGGCCTGCTGCAACGCGCCGTTGCTGTAAGTCGGCAGCTTGGTGATCACTTTGACCACACCCGCGGGCGTCATGCGAAACGCGGCACCCGGATATGATGTGCCGTAGAAATTGCCGTCATTGCCGACGATGAGCGGCGAGACCGGCAAGCCGCCATCCGTATCGGCTTTGAAATCATAGAGCACGGAGAATGTGCCCGCGGTGCTGATCTTGAAGATGTTGCCTTCGCCATTGGCGCCGCCGCGCTCCGCCATTCCATAGAGATCGCCGTCGAGGCCGAGCGTGAGGCCGCCAACAGGCGTCATGCCATCTGTGCCATTGAAATTGTGGATCACCGTGAACACGCCGGACGACGTGATCTGGAAAATTCTGCCTTTGCTATGCGTGCCTCCGGTGCCGGTGACGCCGTAGAGATTGCCGTCGCGTCCCTGCGCCATGAGCCACGGAAATTGCGGCGTGCCGGCGAGCACGGCGAAGTCGTGCAGATCCTGGTAAGCCTGCGCGCGGGCGAGCGAGGTGCAGAACAGCAAAAGCACGAACGGAAGAAGCAGGATGCGCGCAAAGGCGCGAGATTGGATGACCATCTCGATATTCCCCTCTCTAACCAGCGGCAAACGCGCGGCAGTGAAGAAGAACAACGGCGCCGAAAACGCTGGCGGTGAATTCGGCTCCAGTATTTACGCCCACACGCTCAAACGCGCGCGAAGCATGGGCAATCCCGACACTGCCTTACGCCTGTACGCGACTCTGCTTCGCGCAACAGGCCAAACATATGTTAGCGCGTTCCGAACCTCGCCGGAAGACAGCAAGCAGAATGCCGTTCTGTCACAAAAACCGGACCGTCTAACGGGCAGGTTCCGTTCGCGCCTCATCCATACAACTAGAAGAGTGAGTTCACCTCGACAAATGGGCCAATTTTCCAGCTCGTAATCACGAATTTTCCAGCATCGTTCCGTCTCCAGGTCTGCGAAAATTGCGCCGCTTTGAATTGATCTTGATACGATCCGTCTGGAAGTTTTTTATAAATCATTGCGGCTTCTCTGCCGGTCACGAGCACCGTTGAATCCACCATGCCTGCAACATCGTCTGGTACAGCGTAGGCCATCGCTTCGCAGTTCTTGGCGAGCCACGACGCGACAGCGCTTTTGCCCTGCAGAGTCATTTCCTTTGTAATCAGGTGGACTTGATCCGACAAAACGCTGGCGGGGCAAGTATTCGTGCGTTCTGCGTTGTCTAAAAGCCGCGCAACTTCGACAGCATCAGCTTCATTGCCGCTTAGCCGAAGGCAGAGCGGAGGCGGCTCAGTTAGCATTCCGCTGCATAACGGCAAAAGCGAATACGCCCGGTCGCCCACATTGGCGACGAACTCGCCCACTTTCTTGACGAGGCACACATCAATGATGGTCTGCGATGATTTTTCTCCCACCGTCCAGTCAACTTGCAATCGAGAGCTATCCGCACACGGCGTCCAACCCGCCTTTTCCACCGCCGATTTTACTTGAGCGGCATTGGGATCGGTAAGTGCCGGTTGGACGTCAGCCCATGCCTTTTCGAACCAATCATAGTCGGCACGCGTTATCGCCACGCGCTGGCCACGCCCAATACCGGAAGGATCGCGCACGAATAACCATGGTCCGCCCTCCGGTGGCCAAACAACTTCAAACGCTAGATCGCCATATATGCCAAAGCGCGTCGTCACGCGCAAAAGGCCGTATCCCTTCGCAGCCAGCGCATCGGGGTCGGATTGGATGCCGAAGCTTTCAGCAACACATGGAGTTGTATTGAGTGCCGCGCTGCAGTCGATGATCGGTTTCACCGTAGACGCATTCGCGTTGGGTGCGATCACCGCCAATAGGGCGAGGACGGCGATCATCCCCGCTTTCATGGGAACTCAAATGGCTTCGGTGCGGGCAAGTGGCGGAAGTCGATGTCACTGTTGGCCAGCGTGTAAAGCGTTGCAGCCCACGCAGCCACATTCTGGTCGAGTTGCGCGGGATCGACGATGGCGAGCGTGTCGTCGGCGGTGTGGTGGTAGTCGAAATAGCGCGACGCATCCTGGTTCAGCGAGAACACCGGC
>DASUGV010000516.1:0-3714 GCA_036273835.1 Rhodocyclaceae bacterium | reverse complement strand
CTCTCAGCGCAACGCCACGCTGATCGAAAGCCTCGTCGGCCTGGAGACGGTCAAGACCCTCGGTGCGGAAGGCGAACTGCAGCGCCGCTGGGAACGCGCCACATTATTCATTTCGCAAGTCAGCGCACGCGTGAGATTGTTGTCCTCGGGCACAATGAACTTCGCACAGACGACGCAGCAAGCGGTGAACATCATCGTCGTCATCGTCGGCGTGTACTTGCTCACCGATTCCAAGATGTCCATGGGCGGCATCATCGCCGCCGGCATGCTCTCGGGTCGCGCCATGGCGCCGCTCGGTCAGGTCGCCGGACTGATGATGCAATTTCAAAATGCGCGCACCGGGCTGACGGCCGTCGAATCGCAAATGAACTTGCCGGTTGAACGCCCTGAAGGCGCGAACTTTCTGCATCGACCGCATTTCACCGGCGACATCGAATTCAAGGACGTGAGTTTTTCCTATCCCGGCCGCGAGCAGAAGGCGTTGCGCAAAGTCAGTTTCAGGCTCAAGGCAGGCGAGAAAGTCGGCATCATCGGCCGCATCGGCTCGGGCAAAACGACGCTGGAAAAACTGATTCTCGGGCTCTATCAACCCAGCGAAGGCGCCGTATTGATCGACGGCGTGGACGCCCGCCAGATCGATCCGGCCGAGTTGCGCCGCGCCATCGGTTTCGTGCCGCAGGATGCGACGCTATTTTTCGGCACGCTCAAACAGAACATTGTCATGGGCGCGCCGTTCGCCGACGACACCGCCGTCGTCAATGCATCCGACATAGCGGGCGTATCGGAATTTGCCAACGCTCATCCGCAAGGCTTCGATCTGCTCATCAACGAACGGGGCGAGTCGCTCTCCGGCGGACAACGGCAGGCCGTTTCGATTGCGCGCGCGCTGGTTGGCGATCCGCCCATTCTGTTGCTGGATGAACCAACCTCCAGCATGGATCATCAGAGCGAAGAACAACTGCGGCAACGGCTCAAGATCCATGCCGCTCAAAAGACATTGATCCTTGTCACGCACCGCACATCGTTGCTCGATTTGGTCGACCGTTTGATCGTCATCGACAACGGCACCATCGTCGCCGATGGACCGAAGGCACAAGTCGTCGAAGCGCTGCAACACGGCCGCGTCGGCAAGGCAGGATAATGCCATGAGCATATACTCAAGATTCTCCGCCATGTTCGATCGATTGGTGAACCGCGCCGATCGCCACGCATCGCACGATGACACGGATTTCGAACAGGACGCCGACTGGGCCATCGGCGAGCAAACGCCGCGCGGCGCGCGCATCGGCGTGTGGTGCGCGGGCATTGCGCTGCTGGTCGCCATCATCTGGTCCGCATTCGCGCAGCTCGACGAAGTGACGCGCGGCGAAGGCAAGGTCATTCCGTCGCGTCAGATACAAGTCGTGCAAAGCCTCGATGGCGGCATCGTGTCGCAGATCCTCGTACATGAAGGCCAAAGTGTGGAAGCAGGGCAATTGCTTTTGAAGATCGACCCGACGCGCTTTGTTTCTTCGCTCAAGGAAAACCAATCGGAATATCTTTCGTTGCTGGCAAAAGCTGCGCGTCTGCGCGCGCTCACGGAAGGAAAACCTTTCGTACCGCCGCCAGAAGTTGTGCAGCAAGACCCCGATATCGTGAATCAGGAACGCGATCTGTTCGAATCGAAACGCGCCGAACTGGATGCCAATGTGGCCATTGCGCGCCAGCAGTTAACGCAACGTACGCAGGAACTCAGCGAAGTAAAGGCCAAACAGATTGAAGCTGCGCAAAGTTATGACCTAACCAAGCAGGAGCTCGACAAAACACGGCCGCTGCTTAAAACCGGCGCCGTCTCGGACGTCGAAATATTGCGGCTGGAACGCGACGTGTCGCGCTATCTCGGCGACCGCGATCAGGCTGCGGCACAGATACCGCGCATCGAATCCTCGATGGCCGAAGCACAACACAAAATCCAGGAAGTGGAGCTGAACTTCCGCAACCTGGCCAGTACCGATCTTTCCGACACCATGTCACGACTCGGAAAATTATCGGAAGGTAGTGTGGCGCTCGCCGATCGCGTCAAGCAATCGGACATCCGCTCACCGGTAAAAGGCACGGTCAAACAACTCCTGTTCAACACGGTCGGCGGTGTGGTTCAGCCCGGCAAAGACATTGTCGAAGTTGTGCCGAGCGACGATGCGCTGTTGCTGGAGGCGCGCATTCTTCCAAAAGACATCGCTTTCCTGCGGCCCGGCCAAAAAGCGCTGGTCAAATTTACCGCTTATGACTTCGCCATATACGGCGGCCTGACTGCGACACTGGAGCAAATCGGTGCCGACACCATCACCGACGAAAAAGGCAACGCCTTCTACATCGTTCGCGTGCGTACGGATAAAACCAGCATGGGTGTTGGTAAACTGCCCATCATTCCCGGCATGGTGGCGGAGGTCGATATCCTGACAGGCAAGAAATCCATTCTTTCTTATCTCATGAAACCTGTGCTGCGAGCGCATGCCAATGCGATGACGGAGCGGTGAGTCAGCGATGAGTCGAGCGTCACTTTTCCTGCTTACCGCGGACGAGACGATATTTGCGCGCTTCCGGCCGCTGGAGGATAGATGGACACTCTATCGTCTATCACGTCCCGTCGAACTGGAGACGGTACCAGCGGACAGTCTGGTCGTTATCGACGCATCCTTTCCGCAGTTACCCGAGCTCGACGATCCACGCTGGCGAAAATGGTGCGGCCGCCTTGTCCTGGTGTTCGCCAGCAGCGCGCCAGACGACACGCAGGGACTGGCCGCGCTGGAGGCCGGTGCCAGCGGCTACTGCCATGCCTATTCGTCCGAAGTCACCTTGCGCCAGATACTGGATGTCGTTGCAGCGGGCGAGCTATGGGTTGGCCGCAGTCTGATGGGACGGTTGTTGCGTAGCGTAGACGGCGGCATTCGCGGTATTACCAAACCACCTCATAAACAATGGCGTCCTCTGCTCACCGAGCGCGAACGCGAAGTGACCTTGCGTGCCGCGCGCGGCGAATCGAACCTCGACATCGCCGACGCGCTTGGCATTACCGAACGAACGGTCAAGGCGCACATGACTGCCATCTTCGAAAAACTTGAGGTCGCCGATCGCTTGCAACTTGCGCTCAAAGTGCACGGCATCAAGTGATCACTCGATGCCGCTCCTTGAGATATCTATTCGAGTGTCATAAATGCATCGCGTGTAGATCAGTGCACGGTCGATTGCGTCAACTCTTGCAGTAGCGCTTCATCGAAAGCCGAAATGTCGTCCGGCTTACGGCTGGTCACCAGCTTGCCGTCTACCACCACCGCCTCGTCGCTCCACTGCGCACCGGCATTGCGCAAATCTTCCTTCAGACTTGGCCAGCTCGTCATACGCTTGCCTTGCACGATGCCCGCGTCGATCAAGGTCCACGGACCATGGCAGATCGCCGCGATGGGTTTGTCCTCGCGCGCAAATTCGCGGATAAACGTGATTGCCTCGGAATTCAAACGCAGTTGATCCGGATTGGCGACACCTCCAGGCAGTACGAGCGCATCGAAATCTTCCGGCTTGGCGTCGCGCACATCCAGTTCGACTCTGAAGCGCTCGCCAGGAGAAAGATGGTTGAACCCTTGCACCTTCTCGCCTTTTTGCTTGGGTGAAATCAGTGTCACACGCGCACCATGCTGTTCCAGAAATTGGCGGGGCCCGGTGTATTCCACCAAGTCG
>DASUGV010000515.1:0-7474 GCA_036273835.1 Rhodocyclaceae bacterium | reverse complement strand
CTGCCAGCTCGGCGGCTTTCCTGGACACTCGATGATGAACTTTATGCGCCGCGCATTGTTTGCTTCCCTCGTTGCTCTGCTACTCGTTGCCTGTGCTTCGACGCCGCCAGCGGCTACGCATGTGCGTATCGCGCTAGTGGGGGATTCTACGCAGACCGAGCGTCAGGGTTATGGCACGGGCTTTTGCGCGAACATGACCGCGCAGGTGGATTGCGTGAATCGCGCGAAGGGCGGGGCGAGTACCAAGACTTATCGTCGCGATGGATTGTGGGCTGCGGCGCTGGCGACGAAGCCGGACTGGATGCTGATCCAGTTCGGGCACAACGATGTGCAGGGGCCGACGCATGATGATCGCGAAACCGATTTGCAAACCGAGTACCCGGAGAACCTGCGCAACTTCGTACGCGAGGCGCGCGCCGCGGGCATCCATCCGATTCTGGTGACGCCTATCGCACGGCGTTACTTTCAGGCGGACGGCAAGATTCATGACGATCTCATGGGCCATGTCGCGGCCATGAAGGCTGTTGCTGCCGAGATGAATGTGCCCTTAATCGATTTGCATACGCTGAGCCAGGATTATCTAGAGCAGATCGGCGAGGTGAAAGGCAATACGCTGGGCGCGACCAAACTGGATGGCAAGGGCAATACCGTGCCGGACAAGACGCACTTCAATCTCGCCGGTTCTTACGTGTTCGGTCGCATCGTCGCCGAAGCGATGGCGCGCACAGTGCCGGAGCTGGCGCAATACGTGAAGCCGGTGGCGGCGGTGGCGCCGTGAGTTGAGTTAGTAGAGCAAGTTATATCGGAGTTCGTGTGGTTCCCGCGAGTTTTCAAAACCTCGCGGGAATGACGGTCTAGGATACCGCAGCGGCGGGCGATGCGGGTTGCGGCAAGCTATGCCGTTGCCATGCTACGACATAGGCATAAATGCAAACCAGCAAAAAGATATCGAAAGCCGGGCCGAAGAGCAGGTAGAGGGTAGGCATGGCCAGCGGTGTCAGCAGTTTAATCAGCCACACGTGCATCACCAGTTTGAACGGCAAGGCGATGGCAAGGTAAGCGAGGATCAGCAGGCTGCCCGCGATGCGGCGAGAGAGCGAACCTTCGTACAGGTAGAAGCCGACGGCCAGTATGCTCGGGGTGAGCAGCATCAGCGCGATGTTGAAATCATACAAACCCAAAGTGTGTGCGGCGACGGAGGTGTTGCCGCCGCCGAAGGCGAACACCGTCAACCCAATGACATGAACCACGCAGAAGACGCGCAGCAGATGCGCGATGGCCACATGTTTGCGCACGAGCGCCAGACTCATTAGAAAAAGCGCTGCGGTCGCGAGCGCGTGCGCCAGCATGTTGGTGGAGGTGGGCGCGCTGATCGGCACGTGGATGGCGAGCTGACGTACTATCCAATTTGCATATAAAGTGTGAGCGCCCAGCAGAGGCTCGGCGCCGACGCCCAGGCGCGGTAGCCAGAAACGAACGACAGCGGCCCACATGTCGGGCAGCCAGTTGAGGCTCTGCGCGACCAGCGCGGTCATGAGTGCAGCCAGCAGCAATGCAGAGAGGGTGCGCCGGAAAAACAATTGCAGCTTGGTGGGTGGGCGGCGTGTCTTGCGATTGTTGGAGAACAAATGTTTGTGCTCCGGCGCGCGGGCATCGGCAGGCGGATTCATTGCAGGTTGCATGTCTTTGACTCCTGCTCATCCATTATCGAAAGTGTCATTGAATGCTTCATGCGTCGGCCACCACTTCGCCGATGCGGCGCGCCCACAGTGCGCCGTGCGCGATGCAGGATTCGGCAACGCGAATCTTGCGCGCGGAGACGGTGATCGGATGTTCGGGTTGACCGAGTTCGCTGAATGCATCGGCGCGTAGCGAACCGAGCGTGACAAGAGGCCCGGTTACCTGGCAGCGTTCGCCGATGTGCACCGAGCTCGCAGCGTAAATGGCGCCATGAACGCGCGCGCCTTCTGCAAGCACCACCGTGCGCTCGACGTTGACGCTGCCATGCACGCGGCTGCCGCGATCGATCATCAGATGACCGGATACCAGCAGATTGGCTGTCAACTCATGGCCAGCAGGGATATGCAAATCGCCGCTGACGATCCAGCGATCATCGACGACTGCGGCATGCGGCGGCGGATCGTAAGGCAGGCGCTCGACAGGCATCTGCGGCGAAGCGGCCTGCTGCCGGCCAAATAAAATGCGTGGTGCATAAAGGCGTTCGAAGCGTGCACGCCGCGCCAGCGAGATCTCGCGTCCGGCGCTGACGCAGCCGAAGAGTACCGCGCCTTCCGCCGCGTCGAGGCGTTGATCGGCATGCGCCCAGCGCTTGACGCGCGCGCGTATGCCGACCACGATTTCGCGACCCGCCAATGCTGTGTCTATGGCAGCGTCGTGCGCGATATTGATGCGGCCTTCCGCATACAGCGGCCGTTCGCAAACGAGCTCGCCGGGAATATCCAGATGGCGTACCGACAACACCATTTGCCGCAAGCGTCGCGCGGTGGCAGGTATGTGTTCGACCAGATGATCCTTCGGCCCCAGCACGATGAACGGGACGCCGTTTTCATCGGCACCACGCGTTGCGCCGTGTGCGTCGTTGCCGGTTTCGTCGGTCGATACGTTTTCGCGTGCCAGTTGCAGCAGCGTGGCGAATTCGATCTGTATGCTGCTGCGGAGCCGGTCGACAGGCGCAAGCCACTCTTCACCGTAACCATCGCTGCCGCCGGGTTGAGTGCTGGTTGCCTTGGTTCGCTGCCAGGTCTTCAATGTCGGCAATAACGGCACCAAAGCCAAACTGCCTGACAGTGTGGCAAAACCAATTTGCCAGAGTAATGTCGTGCTCATATGACCAGCTCGGTTTCGTCGCCGTAAATGGTGTTGTCGGTTTTGGGCTTGGACTTTTTCAATCCGCCAAAGCAGTTTTGTATCAATACCGAAATGGCCAACGACATGCCAATCAAATATCCGAGCGCCACATACGGTAGCAAGCGAATCCGCTCGAGCCGTCCGTGCGCTCGTGTCGCCATGGCGGTTTCGATGAAGCTGCGCGGCGATTGTTGCAGATTGAAACTCATGGCGGCGGCCGCGGCCAGACCGAGACTGGCGAAAAGCAGATCGCCGCAGAAGTACAATGTCATCGAGAGCAGCAGCGTGAAGATCCACAACATGGGCGCGACGCAGGCTTGCAGTGGCCAGCGCGTATCGATCTGGCGAGTGCCGACCATGGCTCGCAACTGCTGCCATAACAGTACACCCATGCGGCGCGCACCGTGCCGGGTACGCTCCGCCTGCGCAGGCCAATGAAGAATGCTATTGTCATGACGTAGCGGCAATTCCTGATAGCTCGTGAGCCAGTTGCGCTCCGCCAGCCGCTTGACGAGATCGATTTCTGCGCTCGGACTCTCATCGCCCAGACCGCCTGCCGCCATCACTGCCGAACAGCGCACACCGCCGATGTGCGTGCCTGGCAGTAAGGTACGGTAGACGGAAAATGGCGGATGTATCGAGGCTGCGCCGCGCGATAGGCATTGCAGATTCTCGAGGCCGGTTCCGCCGTCGCGCAGTGCATAGGTTGGTGTTTGAAGTGCGCCGACGGAGGGATCGAAAAACGGTGCGACGCTGCGCTTGAGCCAGTCGCGTCCGGCGGGCGGCGGACCTTCGAGAATAATGACAATGTCACTGCGCGTGCGCGGTATGGTGAGTTGCAGCGCATGGAACGCAGTGTGATGGCGCTCGGCAATGTGCAGCGGATGTATGTGCTTGGCATCGAGCGCGACGTAGCGGTCGACCGCTGCGCGCGTGATACTGGACGCCGGATCGAACACCGGAAATACGTGCACGCGTTCGCGCGGGTAATCGGTGGTGAGCAGTTTGTTGAGGCTTGTCGCGAGGCTCGATCCAGGCGGATGTCCGCTCAGTACGAGCGATACATCCGGCCAATCCGCTTCGACCACGCACAGGCCATGCTGCGGATGCGCTTTGAGCAAACGTTTGAGCAAGCGGAAAATGTCGCGCAATACCAGCACTGCGAGCAGGATGACCAAGGTCAGCAATAAGGCACGCGCGCCCAGGAGCGCATCGGATCGCCAGCTCGATTGCTGCATTTTCAATTCGGCACGGATATCCGGCGCCGCTGTGTGTCCTTGCAGATCGATGCCCAGGGTATGCGCGACTTCGTTGCCTCCGGACAGAGAGGTCGACATCTTCAGATTGACGATCTCGGTGTCGCCGATGGAAGGATCGATCGGCGCGCGGACATCGTGTTGTGGTTCCAGCGTTGGCGCCATGCGCAATGCCGGCGTCGCGTCTTCCTGTCCGGCGGCATGTGCCGGACATGTCATCGTCATGAGTAGAATCAAACAAGGCCAGCGAATGTGTTTGAGCATGGAACGCGATCTTGCGAAAGTTATTGTTCTATCTACTCACGCCGGCTTTGCTGCCGGTTCGGTGCTTGAAGTCTCCGGCTCGTAGATTACCTTGCTTGCGCGAGCACTTCCATATTGTCGAGCAATCGAGGGCTGCCAAGTTTCGCTGTGGCCAGTACGACCAGGGATTCGTCGTCCGCTTGCGGAATTTGCAGATCGGATTGACGGCGAACGACGACGTAATCGGGTTGCCAGCCATGCGCCGCCAACTCAGCCATGCCTTCGCGTTCCAGGTTTGGAAAATCCCGCGAACCTGCGCAGACCGATGCCGCGATCCGGCGTATGACGGACGATAGGCGCGGCGCTTCGGCGCGCTGGGCGGCCGTCAAATAGCCGTTGCGCGAGGAGAGCGCCAGTCCGTCGGCGGCACGCACGGTTTCGCAACCGATGATTTCGATCGGCATATTCAATTCGCGCACCATGTTGCGGATGACCATCAGTTGCTGGTAATCCTTCTTGCCGAACAACGCGACGTCGGGCTGCACGATGTTGAACAGCTTGGCGACAACGGTAGCGACGCCGCGAAAATGGCCGGGCCGCGCGGCGCCTTCGAGGATGCCGTCCTGCGCCTGGGAAGGTTGCACGAAATATTGCTGAGGAACGGGATAGAGTTGGCTTTCGTCGGGCGCGAACAGATGATCGACGCCCGCGGCGACGAGCTTGTCGCAGTCGTCCTGAAAGGTGCGCGGGTAGCTGTCGAAATCTTCGCGCGGACCGAACTGCAAGCGGTTGACGAAAATGCTCGATACGACAGTGTCGCCGCAATTGCGTGCTTGTTGCATCAGACTGATGTGGCCGTCATGCAGATTGCCCATCGTGGGCGCGAATGCGATGCGGTCCGCTTGGGTCAGCGCGGCACGCAGGCTGGCGATGTCGGTATGTATCTGCATGAATCTTCCGATCTATACGTCATTGGCGATGGAAATACCGCCAATGACACAAGCATACACCGTGCTGCTGTTAGCGCTTCGAAACTAATGGATGACTGAGATAAACGCTGTTGGGGAAGCTCTGCTTGAGCACGCGTTCGGCGTCGGTTTTGAGCAGCGGCAGATTCAGCTCACCGTAACCCTCGATCATGATTGCCAGCGCCTCTTCGACGGCCCGTTCCTTGGGAAAGGTCTTGAGCACTTCCTGGGCGCGATTGATGGCGGCCAGCGGCGCGCGCCGCTGCATGTAGTAACGTGCGACGTTCAGTTCATGTTCGGCCAATGCACTGACCAGGCTGGCCATGCGCCGCGTCGCGTCCGGAGCATAGCGGCTGTTCGGAAAACGCGTGACGAGCTCTTTGAACGCCTCGAAGGCCTGACGCGATGCTTCGGGATCGCGATTGGGCAAGTCGTCGCCCGTCAAGAATTCGATGATTGTCGGCACATCGTTGTAGTTGGCCAGACCCTTTATGTAATAGGCATAATCGACATTGGGATGGCTTGGATGGGTTTTGATGAAACGGTCGCAAGCCGCGATCGCGGACGCATCGTCTCTCAGCCTGAAGTTGGCATACGCCACATCGAGCTCCGCTTGCTCTGCATACACGCCGTAGGGAAAGCGCGCCTCGAGCTTTTCGTATGACTTGATGGCGCTTTCGTAGGAGCCGCCGTCCAGGAAACCTTTTGCGTCTTCATACATCTTTTGCGGTGTCTCATTGGGATCGAACTTGTCCTCCGTGGAGCTGCAAGCCGCAAGCGAAATTGCAAGAACAGCAAAAAGTACCGGTACACTACGTCTGGTGAGCTTGAACATTCCGACACCGCCATTAAAGAGTCCGGGCGATTATAGCGGATCGCCGGACGGCGATCGCCGCACGCTCGTTGTTTCCGTGGATTTAGCTGGAGAGCGGCTCGACGCCGCGCTGGCCAGACTCATCCCGGAGCACTCGCGCAGCCGCCTGCAGACATGGATTCGCGAAGGCCGCATCCTGCGCGATGGCACGGTGGCGCTCGATCCGAAATCGAGACTGAATGGCGGAGAGCGGCTCGATGTGTACGAAGCGCACATGCCGCAAGCGGTTGCCGATGCGCCCGAGAATATTCCGCTGGAGGTGGTCTTCGAGGACGAGCATCTTCTCGTGATCGACAAACCGGCAGGTCTGGTCGCGCATCCAGGCAGCGGCAATTGGAGCGGCACTTTGCTCAATGCATTGCTCGGGCACTCCGCCGAGTTGGCCAACGTGCCGCGCGCTGGCATTGTGCATCGCCTCGACAAGGAGACATCCGGCTTGCTGGTTGTCGCCAAGACATTGACGGCGCAGACGGATCTGGTGCGTCAATTGCAGGCGCGCACGGTCAAACGCCATTATGCCGCGATCGTCATGGGCGTTCCGCACGCTAGTGGCGTGGTCGACGCACCGATCGGACGGCATCCAACCCATCGTACCAAGATGGCTGTGATTGCGAGTGGCCGCGCTGCGCGAACGCAGTACAAGCTCGTCGAACGTCTACGCGACAGCGCCTGGGTGGAATGTTCGTTGGAGACCGGACGCACGCATCAGATTCGCGTACACATGGCGCATCTCGGTCATCCATTGATCGGCGATCCCGTTTATGGGGGACGGCGTGTTTTGAAAGCATCTGTCGGCAATGTGGTCAAGGATTTCCCGCGCCAGGCACTGCATGCTTTTCGCCTTGGCTTGATCCATCCCGCAAGCGGTCTGCCTATGCAATGGGAAGTGCCGTTGGCTGAAGATATTTTGCAGCTGATCGACGCTCTTCGCTCGGTGGACGACGATCGATGAATCCTTCGCTCAGTGCCCCAGAACTTTTGTTACCGGATTGGCCCGCACCACAGGGCGTACGCGCGCTGATCACGACACGTCGCGGCGGCGTCAGTGCGGCACCGTACGACTCTTTCAATCTGGGCGGGCGCGCGGGCGACGATCCTGCATGTGTGGCGGCGAATCGCGCCGCGCTGCGGAAGCTGCTCCCGTCCGGGCCCGTATGGTTACAGCAGGTTCACGGTGCGCATGTCGTGGATGCGGATGTTCTGCGCGATGGCAGCGAAGCCGCGCAGGCAGATGCTGCTGTGGCACGATCGGCGGGAACAGTCTG
>DASUGV010000514.1:0-2159 GCA_036273835.1 Rhodocyclaceae bacterium | reverse complement strand
CGCCGCGCAGGCGGGCGTGCGTTACTCGCTCAAGAATCCGCATTCATACATCGAAGCAAATATCGCCGGATTCACGAATGTCCTGGAAGGCTGCCGTCATAACAAGGTGCAGCATCTTGTCTACGCATCGAGTTCCAGCGTCTATGGCGGCAATACCAAGATGCCATTTGCCGAAAGCGATTCGGTCGATCATCCTGTAAGCCTTTACGCCGCGACCAAGAAAGCCAACGAGTTGATGGCGCACACGTACAGTCATCTGTATGGTCTGCCAACGACCGGGCTGCGCTTTTTTACGGTGTACGGCCCCTGGGGCCGGCCCGACATGGCGTTGTTTCTATTCACCAAGGCCACGCTCGAGGGTAAGCCGATTGATGTTTTCAACTATGGCAAGATGAAACGCGATTTCACGTTCATCGATGACATCGTCGAAGGCGTCATTCGTACCATGGATCGCGTTGCAGAGCCCGATGAAAGTTTTAATCCGGATCAACCCGATCCGAGCCGATCCAAAGCGCCGTTCCGCGTTTTCAATATCGGCAACAACAATCCGGTGGAATTGATGGACTTCATCGGCGCGATTGAACGGAGTCTTGGTATAGAAGCGAAAAAGAATTTTCTGCCGATCCAAGATGGCGACGTGCCGGCCACTTATGCCAATACCGATGCGCTCAACGAGTGGGTGAACTTTGTTCCAGCCACTAGCGTCGAAGACGGCATCGGGCGCTTTGTCGCGTGGTATCGCGATTACTACAAGGTGTAATTCAGGAGCCCTCGACGATGGCGCGCAAAATGCTCTACCTCGTTGCGGGCGCACGCCCGAACTTCATGAAGATCGCGCCCATCGTGCGGGCCTTGCAGGCACGTGCGGACTTGTTCGATTTCCGCATTATCCATACCGGTCAGCATTATGACCGTGACATGAGCGATGTGTTCTTCGAAGAGCTTGGCATCCCGCAACCAGACTACCATCTCGAATGCGGCGGCGGCTCGCATGCGGAGCAGACGGCTAAAATCCTTATTGCCTTCGAAAAAATCTGCCTCGATGCCAAGCCGCAACCAGATTGCGTGCTCGTCGTGGGAGATGTCAACTCCACGCTGGCTTGCTCGATTGTCGCCAAGAAATTGCATATCGCCGTCGCGCACGTTGAAGCGGGTTTGAGAAGCGGCGACATGAGCATGCCGGAAGAAATCAATCGGTTGGTCACCGACAGCATTTCGGATTGGTTCTTCTGTACCGAACCTGCGGGTGTCGACAATTTACTCCGCGAAGGCAAGGACTCCAGCAAGGTGTTTCATGTCGGCCATGTCATGGTCGACAACCTGCTGTATCAAGCCGAAAAACTGACCGCCGCGGACAAAAGCAGTTTCGAATCGGAAAAGCTCAAGCAAAAACTTGGCGGCCGTTACGGTGTGGTGACGCTGCATCGTCCGAGCAACGTCGATGACCCCGCCACGCTCAAAGAGCTGGCAGGCGCTTTGACGGCCATTGCCCAAAAAATGCCGCTGGTATTTCCGGTACATCCACGCACGCGCGGAAATCTGGAAAAATTTGGTCTCGATCTCGGTGGCAATATTCACCTTACCAAGCCGCTGTCCTACATGGAATTTCTCAACCTATGGAAGGATGCCAGCCTGATCCTGACCGACAGCGGCGGTTTGCAAGAAGAAACCACTGCATTGGGTATTCCTTGCCTGACTCTACGCGAGAATACCGAGCGGCCCATTACGCTGGATGAAGGTACCAATACGCTGGTGGGCACTAGTTCGTCGGCCATCATCGCCGAGGCAAGTAAGGTGACGCTGGGACAAGGCAAGCAAGGACGGCGACCCAAATTGTGGGATGGAAAAGCCGCTGTGCGTATTGTCAATATCCTGTTCGACTGCATGTCAAACGCATGAATGGTGGGGACGCTGGATGAAGGATATCGTCATATTCGGTGCCGGCGGACATGGAAGAGAAATCCATCAGCTCATCGAAGATATCAACGTCAGGTCTGCGCAATGGAATTTCCTAGGTTTCCTTGATGGCGACCATGCCAAACACGGCAGCAAGTTGCATGGCTTTCCGGTGCTTGGGGACGAGTCATGGCTAGAGCGGAATTCGGCTTGCCATGTCGTGGTGGCTGTCGGTGGTGTGCCTGCCCGATGGCGCGTCGTCT
>DASUGV010000513.1:0-3172 GCA_036273835.1 Rhodocyclaceae bacterium | reverse complement strand
GGCTCGAACCAGGGACCTACGGATTAACAGTCCGGCGCTCTACCGACTGAGCTATCGAGGAACATTTGAGAGGCGCGATGCTAGACACCGAACAAGGGATTGTCAAGTTGCCAAGAGGCTTTGCGGCACATTTTTCAGCGTGGGTGCAGACGGCGCACCCAGTGCAATCTGCTTTCAAACTATGGGTCGTGTCACTATGAAATTCATCTTGCTGTCATTGTTCGCACGAATCGGCAGAATGTTTCCGCGACGTACTCCGATCGCGAATCTTTTAATTGCCGTCGCGGCGCTAGCGATGTTTCCTTTACCCAGTTCGGCTGCGACGGGCGCGCAAGCCGAATCCTGGTTGGGCTTGCCGGTGACGTTCAAGGATCGCGGTTACGCGTTGCATCCGTGGCCGGCCATCGAACTGCAAGATTTGAAAATTCTTACTGCCGAAGCGATTACGGTGAACCATGCATGGGTCTCGCCGGATTGGGCAGAATGGATTACTACTGCGAAGACCAGTCGCCTACGCCTGCAGGCCGATCAAATCGTGGCACGGCCTGCGGCATTGGCACGTCTGGGGCTCATCGATGGTAAATCGACACGCAAGCTTACGTCGGTGCGCTTTGCTAAGCTCAAACTTCTAATCGGTACGGGTAGTCTTGATCTGCCGGCGGGCGAGATGGAATTCGCGCCGGATGGCACATTGAGACGAATCAAGATGCAGCTCGGCGAGAAAGTAACGATTGATGCGGTACCCAAGGACGGCAAGCTCAACGTGACCTTGAATACTGGACAATGGAAATGGGAAGCGCTGCCGGTATTTACCTTCGACAATCTGGTGGCGGAAGGCGAAATCAGCGACGATCAAATTCTGTTCGACCGCATTGGCGCCAATGCCGACGGCGGGGTGGTGAGCGGTGTCATTCATATCACTGTTCCGGATAAATTCGCACTCGATGGCGAGATCAAATTGAACGGCGTCGATGCCAGGGATGTGCTGGGCCGTTTATACCCACGTCATACTGTGCTAGGTAATTTATATGCCGTTGTCAAGTTGGCCTCGTCCGCGGATAGCTTTGATGGTTTGGGCAAAGAATTGACAACCAGCGGCAGCTACGAAATAAGGGAGGGCAGCATCGACCGAATGGGGCTGATGGAAGGTTTGCACAAAGTGGGTCCTGGCCCAGCGGGCGGCGGCCTGACGCGCTTCGTGAAGTTGACCGGCACGTTCTCCGGCAGCACGCAACATCCTGCGTCGGTATCCATTCAGCATCTGGACGGTGGCGCAATGCAAGGCTCGGGTGGTTTTACCGTGACGTCGGATGGCAACCTGAAAGGCAGCATGGCCGCTTCAATGCGTATGCCAACCGGTGAGACGACTTCGCGCAGCATGGCTTTGACGGGATCGGTGGACGCACCTACGCTTACGGTGCGTTGAGGAGGTATTCTAGGCATTCGTAGTTGTCGATTGACGCCGCAATGCTCGATTTGAATACCGAATTTCTAGTAAGTTGTTTGTGTGCCCAATGGTGCGGAACTTGCCGCGAATATCGCCCGGCTTTCGACGCCTTGACCGGCAGACGTCCGCAAGCATCCTATGTTTGGGTAGATGTCGAAGAAGAGTCCGACATTGCCGGCGACGTGGAAGTCGATAACTTTCCGACGTTGATTATTCAGCGCCACGAACACGTATTGTTCTGCGGGCCGATGGTGCCGGACGTGCATGCACTGGAACGTCTGCTCGACAGCTTTCTCGCTCAGAGCATCGTTGAATCGGCGGCGTATGCCATTGGCAATGCAGAACGAAAATCCTGGCAAGGCGTGGCGGACGTGAGATCGCGATTGCTGGCGCAGCGCTGATTCCAGTAACAAAAAAGGCGAGACCGAAATCTCGCCTTTTTCTTTGCAGCATCATTTACTTCAGGACTGTCGCAATCGCATCCGCAGTGTAATCGATGTTTTTGTTGTTGAGCGCAGCCAAGCATATGCGGCCTGTCGACACGGCATAGATACCGAAATCGGCACGCATTTTTTCCACTTGCGCGGCGGTCAGGCCGGTGTAAGAGAACATGCCGCGCTGGCGTGTGACGAAGGAGAAGTCTTGCGCGACGCCGCGCGCGGCAAGCTTGTCCACCAATGCCATGCGCATAGCGCGGATACGTACGCGCATGCCCGCGAGTTCATCTTCCCATTGCTTGCGCAGTTCCGGTGTCGCCAGCACCGCAGCGACGATCGCACCGCCATGCGTGGGTGGGTTCGAGTAATTCGTACGGATCACGCGCTTGATTTGCGACATGACGCGTGCAGCTTCTTCTTTGGCCGATGTGACGATGGTCAGTGCGCCGACACGTTCTCCGTAGAGCGAAAAAGATTTGGAGAACGAACTGGAAATGAAAAACTGCAAGCCGGATGCGGCGAATGCGCGCACCGCGACAGCGTCCGCATTGATGCCGTCGGCGAAGCCCTGATAAGCCATATCGAGAAAAGGCACCAGATTACGCGTTTGGCATACGCGCACGACGTCGTTCCACTGCGCGTCGGCCAAATCGGCACCCGTGGGGTTGTGGCAGCAAGCGTGCAGCACGACGACGGACCCGGCAGCCAGACTATTCAACTTGGTCAGCATAGCGTCGACATTTACGCCGCGCGTGGCTGCATCGTAATAGGGATAGTTTTCGACGGAAAATCCCGCGGCTTCGAACAACGCACGGTGATTTTCCCAACTTGGGTCAGAGATGTAGACCGTTGCGCCGGGCAATAGACGTTTGATGTAATCGGCACCTACTTTCAACGCACCGGTACCGCCAAGCGCTTCGATGGTGAGTGTGCGGCCTTCGGCGACCAGGGAAGATTCGGCACCGAAAAGGAGATTCTGGACGGCGGTGTTGTAGGCGTTTAGGCCTTCGATAGGCTGATATCCGCGCGCGGGTGCCGCATCGAGGCGAATTTTTTCGGCAGCTTTGACGGCGCCGAGCAATGGAATCTTGCCGTTCTCGTCATAATAAACACCGACGCCGAGATTTACTTTGGTGTTACGCGTATCGGCGTTGAAGGCCTCGGTCAAACCAAGAATGGGATCGCGTGGTGCCATTTCCACGGCGGCGAAAATCGAAGAACTCATGCCTGCTCCAGTGAAGCCAGTCCCGGCGATGCGTGCTTCGGGACGGGAATTGGTGAATAATCG
>DASUGV010000512.1:0-6917 GCA_036273835.1 Rhodocyclaceae bacterium | reverse complement strand
GATTCATACGGGAAGTGACGAACGAGGAAAAGTGAAGCAAAGGAGCACGTTGGCAAGCGAGCATTATGCCGTAACGCAATGCCGAACTGTGCACACAACCGGCAGCACTGCTCTATGCTTATAAATTCAAGCAAGAGAAGGTGCCTTTCATGTGCCAGTTGCTCGGCATGAACTGCAATACGCCGACGGACATCGTGTTTTCTTTCGAAGGCTTCAGCCGTCGCGGCGGGCTCACCGGCGAGCATGCGGATGGCTGGGGCATCGCGTTTTTCGAAGACGATGGTTGCCGTGTATTCGTCGACTATTTGCCTTCGGCGACATCGCCGGTCGCGGATCTGGTGCGCGCCTATCCGATCAAAAGCCGCAACGTCATCGCACACATTCGCAAAGCGACGCATGGCAAGGTGAGTCTGGCCAACACGCATCCGTTTCGTCGCGAGCTGTGGGGTCACGACTGGATCTTTGCGCACAACGGCACGGTGACCGATTTGCCGCGCATGCGAAGCAGCCGCTTTCAGCCCGTCGGCAGCACCGATAGCGAACAGGCTTTTTGCTGGATGCTCAACGAGCTTGCCCTGCAGTTTGCGGAGAAGCCGTCGAGAGATGTGCTACGGCCTTTCATAAAAACGCTGGCCGAAGAATTGGCCATGCACGGCTCGTTCAATTTTCTACTCTGCAACGGCGGAGCATTGTTCGCGCATTGCAGTACGGACTTGCATTACATCGTGCGCCACGCGCCCTTTACCAGCGCGCATCTTGCGGATGCCGATCTTGCCGTCGATTTTTCGCAAGTCGCGTTGCCTTCCGACAACGTCGCCGTCATCGCCACGCAGCCCCTGACGGACAACGAATCGTGGCACAGGATGGCACCCGGCGATCTGGCGATGTTTGTGGATGGCGTGCTGGTTCGTTGATTCGTCCGCCGATGCAACAGATGGAGAGTCGTCCGTTGCATCGGCCGGTTGTATCAAAGAGCTTGGCGTGTGCTCAAGCTGGCAGGCTTGTTGAGCGGCTCGATGACGACGTTGTGGAACTCTACCGAACCCGAGGTATCCATGACCTCGGTCGATTCGATCCCTCTGAATATGCAATTCGAGAATTTTATCTGATCGATCACCGCACCCGGAAAAGCCACCGCATACATGACACGCGGGCTTGCCGCGCTGGTCACGTTTTCGAGCTGCACGTTGCGCACGACTGGTTTGTATGGTCCCTTGGCGCCTTCTTCGTAGAGAAAGTCGATCGTTACGATGGCTTCCGCAACGCGCCCTACGGTGATGTTGCGCGCGAAGACGTTCTCGAGAATGCCGCCGCGCACCGCGTTGTTCTTGAAGCGTAGAACGCGATCGAGATGCGGACTATCCATATTGCAGTTCTCGACGAAGACGTTGCGAATATGCCCTGAGCATTCGCTGCCCAGCACGACGCCGCCGTGGCCGTCCTTCATGCGGCAGTTGCGCACGATGATGTTCTCGGAAGGCACGTTCACGCGCCGCCCATCGTTGTTCTTGCCGGACTTGATGGCGATGCAGTCGTCACCCGTATTGAACTCGCAATCTTCAATGAGTACATCGTGGCAGGATTCCGGATCGCAGCCGTCATTGTTGGGACCATGCGAATTGATCTTCACGCCGCGTATGGTGACGTTGGTACTCAGCAGCGGGTGAAGCTCCCACATCGGCGAGTCCTTGATGCTGATGTCCTCGATCAGAACATTGCGGCAGCGTTGCGGCTGGACGAAGTTCGGACGCAATAGATGGCCCGCGCCGAACACGCGCTGGGCGACCGGCACGCCTTGATCGCCCATCGCGATCAAGGCTTTCTGATCGTCTCTTTGCGTTTTGCTCCAGCCCCACCAGTTTTTGTCGCTGGCCTGCCCGTCGAGCGTGCCCTTGCCGGTGATGGCAATGTTCTCTTGCTCGAACGCGGATATGAGCGGGGCATAATTGAAACATTCGATGCCTTCCCAGCGCGTGAACACGGTTGGATATTTTGCGGGATCGGTCGAAAACTTCAGCGTGGCGCCTTCGAGCAGATGCAGGTTCACATTGCTCTTGAGCACGATAGGACCAGTAAGGAAAATTCCTGCCGGCACAACGACACGGCCACCCCCCGCGGCATTGCAGGCTGTGATGGCCTTGGCAATTGCATCCGTGGCATCGGTATCGGCCATGGCACCGAATTGGCTGATCGGGAAATCGCGCGCCGGAAAAACAGGCGCTTTGATGCGCGCCAGAATGGAGGGATAGTCCTCCCAGCCTCGCGATTTGACACTTGACGATGCCATGTCCATAGCGCCGCCCGGCGCGCCGTTGGACATATCGCCATTCTCGAATGCCGCGCACGCATCGAGCAAAGATGAGGCGCCCACCAATGCGCCGAGTTTGAACAGATCGCGCCGCGAAGATATTACTTCGGCTTCGGGTTTAGCCGTGGATGTGGTCACGGGGGTGGTTAATTTCCTATTCATATATTTTTCCTCGCGAGGAATTTGCGGCGTATGCCGAATGTATATTCGGGCATGGCTATTCGTTTGTCTTTGCGCACCAGACCCCGGCGGCGCTGAAGATCATGCGCTCAAGATATATAAACCCGCAACCTTGTACGACTTGCGCGGAGACAGGTCGTACAAGTGACGAAGCGGTGCAGGGCGCAGACGCCGAAGATGCACTCGTCATTCCCGCTTTCGCGTGAATGACGGATACACGGCGGATACGTGGTTTCAGGTCCGAAGTTATTGGATGCAAATCGTCGCAATAGTCCTGGCGTCATCAACTTGGCACACGAAAGTTTTAGGGCGATCGACCCAGGTTAACCGTACCATTACAAGAGAGAGAACATGAAGTCGCCAAGATTTTGGCCGCACTCGCTGTTCTGGCCTCGCTTGCGATGCCAGCTTTTGCGCACGAAGAAATTTCATTGCAACGCTTACCGGTCCGGGCGAGGTGCTGCCGAATGCATCGCCGGCAACGGGCGCGGCGACGGTCACGTTCGATCTTGACTTGCTCACCGTGAAAAACGGCGGCAGTGTCAGCACAGCTTTTAACACGCTGATCCTGGGAATCGAGGTTGGTCAGTCGTATTTGAACATCCATACCACCGCCTTTCCAGGTGGCGAAATTCGTGGTTTTCTGCGGCCGGTGCCAGAGCCCTCCATCTATGACATGATGTTCGCGGGGCTTGGCATGCTCGGCTTCGCCGGGCGCCGCCGCATTAGACACAGTTAAGCCGGCGGAAGTGAAAGAACGCGGCGCAAACCGGATTTCTCCGATCTGCGCCGCGTTCTTTTTGGAGCATTGCCGTTCCATGCCAGATGCATCTGGCGGCCGGAATATGACAAGCGAATTTAACCGGCTAATAATCTAGCGACGATCATAGTCCCTGTCGTGGTCTCTATCTGGGCCATGGTCGTGATGATCGTCTCCATGGAAGCGATCGTCCGGGCCGCGATCATGGTCGTGATCGTGATCGCGGTCATGATCGCGGTCGTGGTCATGATCGTGACGGTGGTGAGGAACATAGACATTGTTGTACCAGGTGTCCTTCACGAAGTAGACACGCTCGCCGCACGCATTGTATTGATGGCAATATCTGCCCCAATTTCTTGCGTGGCTCGGCGGTACGTGAAGATATACCGGCTGGCGTTCAACAACCGCAGGCCCTTTTTCAACGATGACTGGCTGCCGGTATATCACTTGAGGCGGCGGCTCGCTGCCGAGATCGATGCGGCCAAAGAAGCCAGGTTGCCCCACGCTGATCGAGACGCCAACGTCTGCAGCGATGACCGGACCTGCAAGTGCAACGAGCGCCGTTGCAAATAACAAACGTTTCATAGCGATGTTCCTCCATTGATAAATGTTGTCGAACTACCCATGCGCTAAGGCCATCGGTCGCTGGATATTACCTCTTCGGTTAATACGGACGAGTATCGATGGTCGCGAGGATCGTTGCGCTCGTCCGCAAAATATATTCGATCCTGGCTACGGACGAAAGCTCGCGTTGTTGCATGCGCATGTTTCATTCCGTTTTGAGTAATAATGCTGATCGGTTGCGCATGCCGGTTCGGTTTCGCACTACCAATGGACCAGCTCAACTGGCACAAAGAGAAAATGCTGTAAATATGCTATTTAAATTAACGCGATTTACCGCGCTGATCGCAGTTCCATTGCTATCGCCCATGACTTCCTGGACACGTATGAGCTTGAGGTATTGCTTCGGTAGACACTTGGCGAATGAGGTGGCCTGAAGGTTTGTGATTCGTAGATGCAGTCGCAGTCAGGAGTATCGATGGACTTTGCCAGCAGCATTCGCTTGATCGCCCTGGCCGCCATATGGGGCGCGTCTTTTATTTTCACCCGTGTTGGTGTGCCGGTGTTCGGACCGGCGGTGCTCATCCTGCTGCGAGTCGGCCTGGCGGCTTTGTTTTTAAGTTTGGTGGCTTGGCGCATGAGGCGTGCATTGGCAATCGCACGGAACTGGCGTCATTACTTCATTATCGGCGCATTCAATTGCAGTGTGCCATTCATGCTATACGCATACTCGGCGCAATATCTCAATGCGTCGCTACTAGCCATCGTGAATGCCACTGCGCCAATTTCCGGCGCGATCGTGGCGGCGATATGGTTACGCACGCCGCTGACTCGCACTGCCATGCTAGGTCTCGCGCTTGGGTTTGCGGGCGTTGCGATGATCGTTGGCGGCGACATGCTCAACAGCGAGCCTGGGGATGGCTCTTGGCTCTTACCGCTTCTTGCGGCGCTGACCGCTCCGATTTGTTATGGCATCGCCAGCAGCTATACCAAGCTTTATGCATCGGACATCGATCCCTACAACAACGCTCACGGCAGTATGTGGGGCGCCGCGCTGCTCGTACTGCCGGTGTGCTTGTTCTTGCCGGCGCCGCGAACACCGGCGCCGTTCGATTGGTCTGTCATTACGGCTTTGGCGGTGCTGTGTACGGGCGTTGCTTATGTGTTGTACTTCCGCTTGATTCGGGATGTCGGGCCGGCACGCGCGTTGACGGTGACATTTTTGATTCCGGTATTCGGTGTGCTGTGGGGCATGCTCTTTCTCGGAGAATCGGTCAGCTGGATGATGCTCGGCGGCGGGCTCGTCGTGTTGCTCGGAACGGCGCTATCGAACGGCGCGATCCGGCGGCCGCAGGCTATTTGCAAGCAAGTGACACGGCGATTTTTAATGCTATTGGCATTAAAATAGACCGTGTCGTTGCTTGCCGATAGGCTGGCTGCTCGTTTCTTTAAAGCTGATCCGCGTTCCCCCACGGGACATATCGTGTCCTATACTTAACATGTGAGCATACGGGCACACTGCTTGCGCAACGTGCTATTAGCCTTGCGCAATGGAATCGCGAGCGAAAGACCGATCGCTATTGTTCACGAAGCACGCTGGCTTGTTACAAATACGCCGGTACTAAGTGGCCATCAAGTGGTTACTATACTGGCAACGATGTGTCATCAAACATACAGGTGAGCGCGTTCAACCATAAGTCTGCGATAAGTTGAATTGTTGACCATGATGCATGCCTCAAACCCGACACTTTGTCCCGCAAGAAATCAACAAAAGGACACAGGCCGATGAGTCTACTGAAGCTGGAGCATAGTAAGGCGTGGTACTTCGCCGACTTTGTCATTTACATCTTGGCTATCGTCGTAGGCGCTGCGCTCATGGTGGTTTTCACACCGCGGACGCAATGGCTCAATAGCGCCTTGTTTTTTGTCTGCGGCCTGATCGGCTGGAGTCTGGTGGAGTATCTTTTGCATCGATTCATATTGCATGGCTTGCAACCGTTCAGTCGTTGGCACGCCGAGCATCACGATCGCCCGCGCGCCTACATCGTCACGCCAACCTTCTTCAGCGCGGCGATGATAGCGGCATTCATTTATCTTCCCGCCTTCGGCATGTTCGGGCTATGGTGCTCGGCCGCGCTGACCCTCGGCATGGTGACCGGCTACCTCGGCTTCACCTGGATCCATCATGCCCTGCATCATTGGCGCGCCGACTCGACGTGGTTGAAGAATCGCAAGCGCTTGCACGCGATTCATCATCAGAATGCGAAGTCCGGTCATTACGGTGTGACGACTTCGTTCTGGGACGTCGTATTCCGTACGCGCGGCATGCGCGACGCATAATTGCTTTGTCATATTGCAATATGGAACCATCCAGACAGGGCGCTTGATCTTGCTGTGCAAGCTGCCTTGACGTTTCTGCAAAGGACACTTGCCATCGATGTCTAGCGAATAAAGTCGGCAGTCAGCTCCCGCGAGATTGGCGATCCTCGATGCCCATGTCATGGGCAATGGATCGGGATCGTTCGGCCCTTCGTTGTTGATTCGGATTTTCTTTGTTCGCGCGCGACGCATTGCCTCGCACGCCGGTGACTTTGGCGTCGATAGCCCAATCGGCGGCTGTCGTGGCTAGTATCGAGGCGAAAGCCAACATAATGATATTGTTTTTCATCGACTCGTTCTCCGTGAAAATCACCCAGCAGAAGACAGAAAAAGCGCTCGCATGTTCCACAGATTTTGTAACAAAATTTTGATCCGATATTATTGACGCGATGAGTTGGGAGCGGTTGGACGCGCTCATCTGGACGTGTCGGTAATATCGAATTCAGACGGCCATGGAATAAACATCGGAAATGATGCGTCTACCGGATAGATTTCGCTTCCGGCAACTTGCGACGTCAGTTGGGATGTTCCGTTCGCTGTCGAATATCAACGTACGGCAACTAATCTGCTTCGCACGGGTCTGAGCCCGCGAATGTGTTTGCCCTTTTATCGACTTAGGAAGGAAATCATGCAAAAGTTTTTGATCGCGTTGTTGATGCTTGTGGGTGCTACTCAGGTTTTTGCGGCGGATACGCCCGCGAGCATCCAGGCTGGATATGCCACCGAGGC
>DASUGV010000511.1:0-2698 GCA_036273835.1 Rhodocyclaceae bacterium | reverse complement strand
ACCGAACCAGGAAGTAATGGTGCTGCTCGGCGATGAAGTGCTCGGCAAATCCAAGGTCGGACAAGTGCTCACCTTCAAAGGCCTCGAGCGCGTGCAGACGGATTACGCCGAAGCGGGCGACATCATTCTTGTCAGCGGCATCGAACAAGTGGGTATCGGCGTGACGATTTGCGCACCGGAAAAACTCGAAGGCATGACGCCCATCGCCGTCGACGAACCGACCCTGACGATGAACTTCATGGTCAACAACTCGCCGCTCGCAGGCCGCGAAGGCAAGTACGTCACCAGCCGCCAGATTCGCGAGCGTCTCGAAAAAGAATTGCTCAAGAACGTTGCCTTGCGCGTGAACTACACGACCGACTCCGATGTGTTTGAAGTCTCGGGCCGCGGCGAACTGCATCTGACCATCCTGCTCGAGACCATGCGCCGCGAAGGCTTCGAACTCGCAGTGGGCCGGCCACGTGTCGTGTTCAAGGAAATCAACGGCGAAAAATGCGAGCCCTACGAAATGCTCACCGTCGACGTCGAAGAAGATCATCAAGGCAGCGTCATGGAAGAACTCGGCCGCCGCCGTGGCGAACTGCAGGACATGCAACCGGACGGCAAAGGACGCGTGCGCCTCGAATACCGCATCCCCGCGCGCGGCCTCATCGGCTTCCAGGGCGAATTCCTCACGCTCACCCGTGGCACCGGCATGGCCAGCCACGTGTTCGACGATTACGGCCTGCTCGCCCCTGCGCCATCGGAGCGCCGCAACGGCGTGCTGATCAGCCAGGACGACGGTCAGGCCGTCGCCTATGCATTATGGAAGTTGCAGGATCGCGGCCGTATGTTCGTCACGCACAACGATCCGGTATATGAAGGCATCATAATCGGCATCCACTCGCGCGACAACGACCTGGTCGTCAATCCCATCAAGGGCAAACAACTCACCAACGTGCGCGCCTCCGGCACCGACGAAGCCGTGCGCCTCGTACCGCCAATCCAGCTCACGCTCGAAAGCGCTATCGAATTCATCGCTGATGACGAACTGGTGGAGATCACACCGAAGTCGATTCGCCTGCGTAAGCGCTACCTCAAAGAGCATGAACGCAAGCGGGCGTCGAAGGCTGATGCCGCATAAATATCCACGACAACAAAAAGCCGCTTCAAAGAGCGGCTTTTTGTTGTCGTCTTTATCTTATTCACCAATCACGGTATGGAATTTTCGACGATCTCAAATCGACGTCACGATAGCTACTTGCAACTTGCATCAAGGAATTGACGTAAAAATCTAAAAATCCGCCTGCGAATAGTTGCGCCACATTGCTAAGTTATTTTCTTTGGCAGAGAAGCATGCGACAAAAACTAATCCAGCGTCGTTCGCAAATTTCTCCAATAATGAATCAACCCGGTTGAAAAACAGCTGAGGAACATCTTTTGCCTTCTTTAATTTAGCGAGCTCACGCCTCGCGTTATTTATTCCTGAAATGAATTCAGACGAATCATTCAAGGATCGTATATCGAACGCCCAGAGATTCTTGCTCTGAAGAATTCCCATAAGCCCTGACAGGCCGGTGTAATCGATAGAGACTTGTCATTTTTTACTGCTCACACCTTTACACAAAAACAATGCTGTCGCTGTAACGAGCCACAGTGGCATCGTGCGTCAATAGCCTCAGCGGCTCCATCATCGCTTGAGCAATTAACAATCGGTCGAACGGATCGGCATGTATTGGCGGCAAGCGTTCAACCTCTGCCGCGTGCTCTGGTGTCACGTCAAGCAGGCGATAACCTGCCGCATGGAAATAGTCCAAGGCTTCGTAGCCGGAGACCGGCATGTCGCCGCGCGCCAAGGCATGCTTGATGGAAATCTCCCAGATCGACACGGCACTGATTACAACGTCATTTCTTGGCGATGCAATCAATTCGCGGGCCTGTTCGGAAAGGCGTGCATCGTCGGCAATTGCCGATAGCGCAATATGCGTATCAAGTAATAGTTGCAAACCTACTCTCCCTTAAACAACTCGCCGATCTGCTTATTGCTGGCATCTATATCGTCGGGAACGGTGAATTTCCCCTTTGCAATGCCTAAGCGTGGACCATTGGTGGATTTCGTGACCGGCACCAGTTTGGCCGCAGGTTTGCCATTGCGCGCAATGACGATTTCGCGCTCTTGCCCCGCCTCGATGGCTTCGACAAGACGCGACAATGTGGATTTGGCTTGAAGCATGTTTACGGTTTGCATGACGTTATTTAATGATTAGCTAGACTTAGCTAGTCTAGCCCTACACACCCCGATTTGCAAGGCGGTAACCATACCGGTTGTATGTAATCCATCAGAAAGTAGCCTGGATGTAGCGCAGCGGAGTCCAGGTTGGAGAGTTGATGTCAATCACAAGCAAAGCCCCGGACTCCGCTACGCTGCATCCGGGTATTTCGTCGCACGCAGGCAAAACACTGTAAAGCCAAGCAAACCGATAAGTCGTCGCCAGCACCTGCCTTACGACAAAAAGCCGCTCCGAAGAGCGGCCTTTTCATGCGCAACGTAGGCAGACTATTTGAACGAACTGAATCAGTATGCATCCACACCCCAGATCGCCAGCGTCTGGCCCGCATTGTTGGCTGCTACGCGCGGTACCGGATAGCTTACCCCTGGCACAACACTAGTGGCGCTGAGCACACGTGCCGTGCCCCAGCCGCTGCCGACAAGGTAGCG
>DASUGV010000510.1:0-6457 GCA_036273835.1 Rhodocyclaceae bacterium | reverse complement strand
CCCTTCATCGCAGGTATCTTCGCGGACTTGTCCGGCGATCGCGATGCCACTGCCAATCCGCCCTTCCCACCCGATATGAAGGAGCGCAAATTCATCGATATCGATCGGGATAATTTCAACGATGTGCTCAAACAAAGCGTGCCTCGTGTCAGCCTGAACGATGTCGATAACGTCTTGCCCGGCGGAAGCGGCAAGCTCGCGGGCAGGGTCATCACGTTCGAATCTTTGAGCGATTTCGATCCCATCAGCGTGGTCGGCAAAGTCAGCGAACTCGATGCCGTATTCCAGCAGCGCAAGATATTGCGAGATGCCCAGGCCAAGGCAGAGGTGGACGATGTCGCCGCCAAAGCGCTCGAAGATACCGTCACCGCCGCAGAAGCAGCGTCGGCATGGTCCGCGGATCTGGCAGGCAAAATCAGCGCGGGATTTCCGGACAAGGACGACACGTTCAAAACCAATCTTGGCACCGCCTTTGGCGCGCACGTTTTTCCTATCGTCAATGCGGCGGATGGCAAAGGCATCGGTGCGGCGCTCGCAATCGATCGCGCTGTCGGCGCGATCGATCAGGCGCTCAGCAGTCAGCTGTCGCTGGTCATGCATTGCGAGAAATTCAAGGAAGTGGAAGCCACCTGGCGTGGGCTCTTCTATCTCGTGTCGCGTAGCGAGACTGGAACACGGTTGAAGTTGCGCCTGTTCAATGCGACCTTGAAAGAGCTGCAGGATGACATGGACAAGGCCGTCGAATTCGATCAGAGCAAGATATTCAAACTGATCTACGAAGCCGAGTACGGTACTTATGGCGGATCGCCGTACAGCTTGCTGCTGGGTGGGTACGAGCTCGGCCCGACGGCGCCGCACATGAATTTCGTCGAGAAGATCTCCGGCGTCGCGGCAGCGGCCCATGCGCCTTTCATCGCGGCGGCGGCACCGGAAATGTTTGGTCTCAAGGGCTTCGGCGATCTGGCCAAGCCGCGCGATCTGGCCAAGATATTCGAAGGTGTGGATCTTCAAAAGTGGTCGGAATTCCGCGACACGGAAGACTCGCGCTATGTCTCGCTTGTCATGCCACGCGTGATGTTGCGTCTGCCTTATGGCGAAGCGACGATGCCGGCCGACGGGTTCAATTTCGAAGAGAACGTGGTGTCCGACAGCAAACTGCCGGATAACGCCAAGTTCTTGTGGGGCAATGCCGCCTATTTTCTCGCCGAGCGGATCACGAACGCATTCTCGCTGTACAGCTGGACAGCCGCCATTCGCGGCGTGGAAGGCGGTGGTCTCGTCGAAGGATTGCCGATCTACACCTTCAGCACTGGCGGCGATGACAGCGGCATCAAGGATCTGTTTTGTCCGACAGAGGTTGCAATCACCGATCGCCGCGAAAAGGAACTCAACGATCTGGGTTTCATCGCGCTGTGCCATTGCAAGGGCAGCGGAACGGCGGCGTTCTTTGGCGGACAGACCACCAACAAGCCGAAGAAGTACATTAACGATGACGCTAACGCCAACGCGGCGTTGTCTGCCAGGTTGCCGTACATTCTCGCGGCATCGCGCTTCGCGCATTACATCAAAGTCATCGTCCGCGAAAAAGTAGGCGGCTTCCTGACACGCGGTAACGTCGAGGCTTTCCTCAACAATTGGATCGCACAGTATGTGCTGCTCGACGACAACGCTTCACAGGAGGTCAAGTCGAATTTCCCGCTGCGGCAAGCCTCCATCGTGGTGGTGGACGTGCCGGGCGAACCGGGTTCGTACCGGGCAACCGTTTTCCTCAAGCCGCATTTCCAGCTCGAGGAGTTGACGGCCTCCATCCGGCTCGTGGCCGATCTACCCAAGTAAACATCCAGGCGAGTCCCACGTGATACTCGCATGACATATTCCATCATGAAGAAGGAAAGAACATGGATCTGATTCTCTTGCAACCCGGCGACAGCGATGTCTTCGGTGGCGCGAACGATGTAGCAAACGGCGGCAGCCTGATCGACGATGTCTGGCGCGACGACGTGCTTAAGCTGGGACAGTGTATGGAGCTGGTGTCCGTGCATCACGGCATGAAGCAGCAGGTGACGACCGACGTCAGCAACTCCGCGCGTACCTCTGGACGCCCGATCATCACGGAGTTCACCTGCGTGAAGTACGTCGACAAAACCTCGGTGAGTCTCTACGACTATTGCCTGCGTGCCAAGACGCTGGACCCCGGTCCGAGCAAGCCGACCAAGCTGTATATCGCGCGCAACTCCGGCGACAAGACGGCCAACATCATCACCATGGCGCTGCGCGACACGATCATCAGCGAAATCCAGTTTCAGTCGCATCCGGACGACATGCCGACGGAGCAATTCAAACTTAACTTCACGGAAATCTTGTGGACCTACACGATCCAGAACGTGCAGTTGGGCACGCCAGGCAATCGTCAAACGGGCTGGAGCATTATGCACAACCGGCCAATCGGTTCTTTCACCTGAGGGCTCTTTCACCTGATTGAAGAAGTTCTCGATTGCCGGCGCACGTGTTGCGTCGGCAGGTTTCTCGTAAAAAGATTCATCGGAGTCGCCATGCCGGAGTTGCCATGCTCTACCTGCTCGAACGCCTGAGTGTCCGTCCTCGTGGCGCTGATGGCAAAGCCGAAGCCTTCGACGAGGAGGCCGCAATCGTCGCGCAGATCCAGCGCATCGTTGCGACATGGCGGCGCAATGACGAATCCATAGCAGCCGTACCTTGGGGTATGCAGAGCGTGGTGGAGATCGGTCAGCGTGCGAAGGGACAACTCGAGCTCTATGCCGAACGGCTACGCAATGCGATCGTTCGTTACGAGCCGCGGCTGCGTGGCGTTCATGTCAGTGTCGAATCGTCCGCGGAAGCGGTCGATGTGTATTACGTGCTGATCAGCGGCAGCTTTCCCGGCGAGGATCAGCCGCGAAGCATTCGTGTGCAAGCGCAGATGTAAGGCGACGCGAGAGAGCGACGGGCATGCACACAACCACCAACCGGCTGAAGGATTTTTTCCAGCAAGAGCTTGTAGCGTTGCGAGACGAAGCAAGCGAATTTGCCAACGACTATCCGGAGCAGGCGCAAGCGCTTGGCATACATCGCGGACGTTCGCAGGATCCGCAGATCGAATTGATGATGCAGGCATTCGCCTATTTGACCGGACGCTTGCGCTATCAGATGGAAGTCGATCATGCGCAATTGCCGAACGCATTACTGGCAGATCTCTATCCGCACCTGGAAGCGCCGCTGCCATCCATGATGGTCGCCGAGATCGAGGTGCAGCCCGACGGTGCGGCGGTCATCGAACGCGACCGAAACGTGGTTGCCAGCGTACCGGCCGACAATGGCGGTGGCATAAACTGCCGTTTCCGTACCTGTTTCGAAACGACCTTGTGGCCGTTGAAAGTCGTCGACGCCGCGATCGTATCGCCGGACGACTATCCCAAACTCGAACGCGATGCCGAGGTGCGTAGCGTGCTCAAGATTCGTCTGCTCAAGAACGGACGAACGCCGCTGCATCAATTGCAACCACAAAATGTGCGCTTTCACCTCAATCCAGAAGGCGGCCCCGCGCACATGCTCCACGATCTGCTGGGCTCGCATTTGCGCGGTCTGGCGGTGGTGGAGGATCCGACCAGCACGGCACTGCTGCACACGCTGCCGCAAGACAGCCTGCGATGGGTAGGGTTCGAGGACAACGAAGCGGCATTGCCAGGGCATCCGCAAGCGCATCCGGCATTCCGTATCCTGCAGGAATATTTTGCGTTTCCTGAAAAATTCCTGTTCTTCGATATTGCTTCGCTGGCGCTGCAGGTCGCGACGCAGTCGGTGGATCTACTGTTCTTGCTGGATGTGCCACCCAATCCCGGTTTGCGGCTGAGCCCGGCACTGCTGCGCACGAATTGCGTGCCGTTGGTGAACCTCTATGCCCAACGCATAGACCCATTGACGCTCGATCACTCGCGTTACGAATACCGTCTGACAGGCGATGCCACACAGCACGCCAATTGCGAAATCTATCGCATCGAACGGCTGCAAGCGGTGCGCACCGGCGCCGCGCCACGCACGCTAGCGCCGTATTTTTCGATGGACGCTTTTCAGCATATCGAGGACCAGGATTTCTTTTACATCACGCGCCGCGAAGACAGTCAGCGCGCGCGCATCGGCGGCACCGAACTCTACGTATCTTTTCTCGATACGCAATTCGAATTGACCGATCCGGTCGACGACACCATCGGCGGCAGCGCGTTATGCACCAATCGCCGCACGCCCGAACGCCTGCGTGTCGGCGATCTTCTGCAGGTGGAAGGCGCAGCGCCGGTCGCAGCGATACGCGTACTCGGCAAGCCCACTGTACACCAGACGCCACCCATGACCGGCGCGCGTCCATGGCTGCTCGCATCGCAACTGGCGCTCAATCATTTGTCATTATCGAGCGGTCCGCTCGCCCTGGCGGCATTGAAGGACATCCTGCGCTTGCACGTTGGACCCAGCAGCACACTGGGACATCGAGCCATCGACGGCATTCTGGCGCTGGACACGCGCCCGCTGGTGCGCTGGCACGGCGATGCGGGCAAGCGCGGTTATGTACAAGGCATGGAGATTGACGTCACGCTCGATCACAACCGTTTCGAGGAAACCAGCGCCGTACTGTTCGCCGCCGTGCTGCGGCAATTCTTCGCGCTTTATGCCGCCGTCAATACGGTGGTGCAGGTGCGTCTGCGCATGCCCAACATGAAAGGAGTGGTGAAGGAATGGCCACCTCTGGCAGGCAATCAAGTCTTGCTCTGAACCGCGTCGTCAGCGAGCAGTATGGACGTTTCAACGTCTTTCAGCTCGTACGGCTATTGCGCCACAGGCAAGGTGGCTCGTGGCCGATCGCGCAGCGCCTGCATTTCCGTGCCGATCTGCGCGCCAGTTTTCCCGGTCAGGAAGTCACACGGTTGCGGCAGACCAAAGCCATGCCCGACTTCCGCAACGAGGTGCGGCTGGAGCAGAAGATGCCGGCACGCATCGAAGTGCGCACGCCGAATTTTTGTTTGGCCAGCGAACTGGGCGCGCTGCCGGATCCTTTCCTGGAATGGGTGCGCGACCAGGAGCGCGTGGGCGGTCGTGCGATGGCGGCGTTTCTGGACGTATTCAATCAGCGCGTTCACGTCTTGCGCCATGAACTCAAACTGCGTTCGCTGCGCGCGCTCGATCCGTCGCCGCCCGCCGATACGGATTACGCGGGTCAACTTGCGGCGTTGATGGGTGTGGCGCTGCCGGCGCAACAGCAGCAGATGCCGCTACCGATGCGCGCATGGCTGGGATTGGCCGGCCTGCTGGTGAATTGCCGCAAGAGCGCAATCGTGGTGTCGCAAGTGTTGTCGGCATATCTGAGTGTGACTGCCAACTTACAAATGCTTGTGGGCAGTTGGCGCGATATCGAAGAATCCGACAAGCTCGCATTGGGTCGCAAAAATCATGCGCTCGGCCGGCAAAGTTTGCTCGGCCGCCGCACATGGGACGCACGCGCCGCCGTGCAGTTGAACGTTGCGCAGATGTCCTTCGAAGCATGCAACGCATTGCTGCCATTGCGTCCCGCACGCAAGGACGACACACCGTCCGCGTCGGCGCACAACGGTCTGGTTGCCATGATCCGTTTGCTGCTCGATCAGCGCTTCGATTGCGAAGTGAATATCGCGCTCGATCCCGCCAGCATTCCGCCGCCGCGTCTCAATCTGCCATGGCGCAGCGGCGGCCTCGGTCTGCGTCTGGGACAAACTGCGTGGCTGGGACGGCGCGCCGCGCAGTCCGTGCGCTTTCGTGTCAGCGCCTTCGACAATGGAGCGCCTGCATGAACGCGCCGCTCGATTCGATCCAGGCTACCGGCATTGCGCTGGTCGACCAGCCGAAGCTATTCCAGCATTGCCGCATCGATATGCCAGCGGGATCGACGTTGACGAGCAACGCTTTCCGGCTCGAACACTTCCAGGGACAGGAAAACGCTTCCGACCTTTTCGAATATCAATTGGAACTGCATGGCGATAGCGATCCGCAGGCGGACCCCATCGATTTCGCGCAGATCATAGGACGGCCGATCACGGTCGGAATCGCCAGCGCCACATTCGCCGACACATCGCAAGCGCAACTGTCTTTCGCTCAGGCATTGGGCGGCGAAGGACAGGCGGACGACTTCGCGTTGTTCAATGGCGTCGTCGCATCTTTCGGCATCGATATTCCCGGCGTCTATCATTTGACCATGCGTCCGGCCGCCTGGCGTATGACGCTCACCAACCGGTATCGTGTGTTTCGTCAGATGTGCGTCCGAGAAGTGCTGACGACATTATGCCGTGAGCATCGTGTAACGGCATCCTTCGATGGGCTGGCCGGCGAATACAACCTTGCCTCCACGCGCAAGCAGGATTGGCTACAGGCGGGTGAAACGGATTTCGAATTCATGCGCCGCCTGATGGGCAAAGCGCAC
>DASUGV010000509.1:0-2302 GCA_036273835.1 Rhodocyclaceae bacterium | reverse complement strand
CATGCTCGGCAAGAGCTTCACCAGCAGCTCCGCCATCTCGATCTCTCGCTCCGTCGGCGCGCCAAACGACAAACCGTCGACAGCGGCATCTTGCACAGCCTTGATGACGTCGGGATGTGCGTGGCCGAGAATCGCTGGTCCCCACGAACCCACATAATCGATGTAAGACTTGCCATCCGCGTCCCAGACTTGGGATCCATTCGCGCGGGCAAGAAAGCGCGGCGTGCCGCCCACCGAACGGAAAGCGCGCACGGGAGAATTGACACCACCCGGAATCGTGCGCTGGGCGCGTTCGAAGAGCTCTTCGTTATGCGACATACAAACCTTTCAATTCACACATGCCAATTGCATATTCAACAATGCAACGAGAATTTATCGATCGAACAGAGCAGAATATTGCGCCGCGCGCATTTGCGGGTCAGCACTATCGTAAATATCCGTAATGACCGCGAGCAAATCGGCGCCCGCTTCGACAAGTAGTTCAGCATTGTCAGCTGTGATGCCTCCAATGCAGGCGACGATAGCGTCAAGCTCGCGTTTTGCGCGGCCGATCAAATCGAGCGATGCGGCAACAGCGTGCGGTTTAGTGGTTGAAGGGTACATGGCGCCGAAAGCCACATAGCTCGCACCCGCCGCGATCGCTGACTGTGCGCGTTCGAATTCGTTGTAACACGACACGCCGATCAGCATTGACCGGTCGAAACGTGCTCTCAGCGACACAACATCGCCGTCTTCATGTCCAATATGCACACCATCGGCGCCCACTTCCAATGCCAGTTCGATATTGTCGTTGACAATAAAGGCAGTCTGATGCTGCCTGCATAGTTCAGCCAGTTGCACTGCCTGCGTATGCCGCAACGCAGATGACGCAGTCTTGTGACGATACTGCACGCACACTGCGCCGCCCGCGATAGCTGCACGTGTTACCTCAAGAAGACGGACCGTGTCATCCCAGTCGGGGGTAACTAGATAAAGTCCTCGGCGAATGCTTTGCTCAGCGCTTGTCACAACGCTTTTTCTACGAAGCCCAGCGTTTAAAAAATCGATTTGGAATCGATTGCCCCATGCCGAGACGATGCGCGTGAGCGAGAGAATGCCAAGTGAATTCCTGCGCGGCGTATACGGCTTCCGCTACCGGCATGCCCTGCGCAAGCATGACTGCGATAGCCGACGCCAGCGTGCAACCCGAACCATGGTAACTGCCCAGCAGACGCTCCCATGCATCGGTTCGCACTACGCCATGCAAGTTGTAGAGCGTGTTGACGACCTGTGGTGTTTGTTCGTGCGTACCGGTGACCAGCACGAAATCGGCGCCCAGTTCGACGAGATGCCGCGCGCAATCGGACAGAGGTAGGTCGAGCTCCTCATCATCCTCATCGTCGCTATCGCTCTCCTCCTGTGCCAAGCGTCGCGCTTCGACACTGTTCGGCGTAAGGACCGTCGTCAAAGGCAGAAGCAATTCCGTCATTGCCGCCAGCATATCTTCATCGGCCAACAAGTCGCCGCGGCCCGATGCGATAACCGGATCGAATACAAGTGGCACATCGGGATAGTCGGCAATCACTTCAGCCACCGCCGCCACATTGTCGACATTGCCTAGTACACCGATCTTGAACGCATGCACGGCAATGTCCTCCAGCAGTACACGCGCTTGGTCGACGACCCAGTCGCTGTCTACGGCTTGCATATCTTCGACACCCGCCGTGTCTTGCAAGGTAATCGCGGTGACAACCGACAACGGATGCGCGCCGAGCGCGGCGATCGTCAGCATATCCGCTTGCAAACCCGCTCCGCCGGTCGGGTCAGAAGCAGCGAACGTCAGTACAACTCGGGCGGGGACAGTTTCGAATGCGGGCATTGTGAACAAGAAAAAGGATGGCAAGGACGTGGTCGAAGTGTCCGCATGAAGCGCATTGCGAAAATGCGCTAAGATCGGCTGAAGTTTAACCGAAATCCTCCGATAACATGCCTGACAGCCTTTCTGCGCCTTACAAAACTTACATGTGCCTCATTTGTGGATGGTTCTACGATGAGGCAGTTGGCAGCCCCAAAGAGGGTATTGCCCCTGGAACAAGATGGGAGGACGTGCCTCCAAACTGGACGTGCCCGGAGTGCGGCGCACGCAAAGAAGATTTTGAAATGGTAGAAATTTAACCTTTGATGAGGTTTTGTGCGGATTGCGGCCTCATGAATTTTGGGTATATTGACGCAGCCGTTGAGGCATACTGCGGGCGGACCGCAGATTGTGCACCGGGATCAAAGCCGGGAGGACCTTCGACTGCGTGGCAGTACGATGCAGTCA
>DASUGV010000508.1:0-2784 GCA_036273835.1 Rhodocyclaceae bacterium | reverse complement strand
GCCGATCGCTACAATGACGTCGTCGTATTGCAATTGACGAGCGCGGGTTCGGAAAAATGGCGCGACGCCATTGTCGCAGGCTTGGTACAAGCCACAGGCTGCTGCGCGGTTTATGAACGATCGGACTCCGAAGTGCGTAAGCTCGAAGGCCTGGAACCGCGTGCGGGTATTGTTTTCGGGCAACTGCCGGAAGCGCAGTTGATTATCCATGAAAATGACATCGACATGGAAGTGGATGTTGTCGCGGGCCACAAGACAGGTTTCTACCTGGACCAGCGCGAAAATCGCTTGCTGACGCGCGAGCTGGCAGCGGGGCGCAGCGTGCTCAATTGTTTTTGCTACACGGGAGGCTTCAGTTTGCAGGCCCTCGCCGGTGGTGCCGCTTCCGCGCTGTCCATCGATTCGTCCGCACCCGCGCTGGCGACGGCGCAACGCAATCTGGATCGCAATCCAAGTCTGGACGCTTCGCGCGCACAGTGGATGGATGCTGATGTGTTCGAGGCGCTACGTGGCTTGCGTTCGGAAGGCCGCACCTTTGATTTGATAATTCTCGATCCGCCCAAGTTCGCGCCTTCTGCCGCACATGCGCAACGTGCGGCGCGCGCTTACAAGGACATCAACATGCTGGGTTTCCGCCTCCTCAATCCCGGCGGCATATTGATGACTTATTCGTGCTCGGGCGGTATAGGGCAGGAGTTGTTCCAGAACATCGTCGCGAGCGCGGCTGCGGATGCGGGTGTCGATGCACGCATTATTCATCGCTTGTCCGCCGCACCCGATCATCCGATTGGTTTGGCGGTTCCCGAAGGCGAATACCTCAAAGGTTTGGCGTGCCTGGTGGGTTAAGCTCTGCAATACTTTGCGCGTTTGCGGCGAAGATTTCAGACGTCTTCAAGCGACGCCTTCCGTGCCTTTGACGAGGTCGCGCAGCGCCTCGATGACTTCTTCCACGCTGATGTCGCTGGCATTCATGCTTTCAGGTTGCAGCAATCTGTAGGGCAAGCCCCAGGGATGCCAGCGCGCGGCATCGGATTTTCCGAACAGGCAGACGATGGGTTTGCCGACGGCGGCGGCCAGGTGCATGTGGCCGCCGTCCGAACAGATCACTTGGTCGACGATCGACAGACCCGCAATCAGCTCGGCCAGCGTGCCGGTTGGGCAAGGCATCAGAGGTAGGCTTTCGCAAGCGCTCAAAATAGTCTGCGCCTTGCGATCGTCGCCCGGATGTAAGGGATTGCCCGAGTCGCCCGGCGACCAGAACAATACAAAACGCAGGCTGGGATCGCTGTTATGCAGTCGTCGTATCAATTTGATGAAATGGTCCGCCGGCCAGCGTTGCGACGGTTTGCGCGAACTGATGTGCACGCCAAGCACCGTTCCACCCTCGGCACACAGACGTTTGCGCATTGCCGTTTCCAGCTCGCTACGGGGGTAAAGAATGGCGGCCGGTGGTGTCGATTCGGGAAGCTTGAGCGCGCGCAAAATATTGCTTGTGCGCTCCACTTCATGCATTGCTTGCGGATTAGCCGGCACATCGTCTTGCGATATGGTGCGCTTGGCGCCGATCAACATCGCCATGCGTCTGGCGCTGGGCTGACTGCCACTAGCCGGCAACAAGACAGTCTCGATATGCGTACGGCGTAACCGCCACAATTGTTTGATACGCTCGACCATGGCCCAGAATGCGCTCTCGCCGTATTCGAGATGTTTTGACTTCTGGTAGGTAAAGATGGCGTCAATGTCGGGATTGCCTTGCAGTACTTCGGCATTGTATTTCGTCACTAGTGCACCGATCCAAGCCTGCGGATAGCGTATGCGCAACTGGCGAATGAGCGGCAGGGTGCACACCAGGTCACCAATATTGTCACGGCGGATAACGAGAAAGCGCGGTGTGCCGTTTTGCATGACACTCAGGTTACCGGTGGTGTTGGAGAAGGTCCAGGGACGCTGCCGAGTAACAAGCCCAGGAAGCACATCGCTAGCATGCCATGCTCATGATGAAGCGTGGTATTGAAAACGCCGCCAGCGAAGACGACGACCCAACCTGACAATGCCGCGCCCCAACAGAGCCAATGCGTTGTGCCGGACGTTTCATTCGGACGCCGCCGTACAAGTTCAATCGTCCACAGTGCCATCAACGCCAGCAACGCTACCAAACCGACAATGCCCCGTTCGGCAAGCGTATTGAAATAAACGTTGTGCGCATGACTGGAGAATAGGTAATCACCATAAACGAATTGTTCGTTACGTTGCGCTAGCCATTTGTCGATTTGCTCGGGAGATATCTGCGAAAAATTAGCCGCGCCGACACCGGTGATAGGAAAGTGGCGCCAGATTTCCGAAGCGGTGCGCGCGGCCATCAAACGCCCTGCTCCGTCGCCCGAAGAGAAATTATCTTGGGTCTTTTTGATTATCAATGGATTCAGCGCCAAAGATGTGGAGGCTACAACGACTGAAAGCAAAACGATGGGCCACACTCTCACTTTGGCCACACGAACAAAATGCAATCCGAATATTACGACGCCTAGCAGATAAGTGAGTAGCGCACCTCGGCTACCCCAAGTGAACATGACACCAAGAAGCGCCAAGCTCAGCAAACTGCTGAGCGTACGCAGCACTGGTGTTGCGCTTCGCCAGAAAACCGCAGTGAGAACAATTGCGACCATTGCAATGCCAGCGCCATACAGCGCGGAGTGATTGACCTGTCCAACCGAATTCAATTGCAACCAGTCCCTGTGATAAGTAATCTTAAACCAGTAACCATGGATCAAGCCAATAACCGTG